>CANPVW010000136.1 GCA_947581745.1 Candidatus Benthicola azotiphorus | reverse complement strand
CGCAGTCACTCCGACGAGCCAGGCGAGGGCCATCAGGGAGAGGCCGAACCATGACGTCAGCACGAGGCCGAGCCCGAAGGCGAAGGCACCGGTCACCGCCCAGCGGGCGGCGTAGATCGCGGCCCAGATACCGGTCTCGGCCTGCGGACGGCCCCAGTTCGCGAATACCAGGATGCCGACCAGCGTCCCGAACAGGAGGGCGTGCTGCCACAGCGGGCGGGAGTCACCGTCCTCCGGCGCTTCGATCCAGGCGTCCGCCCGCTGTCGCTCCTCGCGGCGGAAGATGAAGTGCATCGCGAGGCCCACGAGGACGGCGAACGCCACCGCGCCGATCGCCCGGGCCACGCCGAGCTCGACTCCGAGCACGCGCGCCGTCAGGATCACCGCCAGCACGTTGATCGCCGGTCCGGAGTAGAGGAACGCCGTGGCCGGACCGAGTCCTGCGCCCGCCTGATAGATGCCCGCGAACAGCGGAAGAACGGTGCACGAGCAAACGGCGAGGAGGGACCCGGATACCGACGCCACGCCGTAGGCCCTGGGCTTCGAGGCCCGGGGGCCGAGGTGCTTGAGGACCGCGCCCCGGTTCACGAACACCGCCACGGCGCCCGCGATGTAGAACGCCGGCACCAGACACAGGAGCACGTGCTCGCGGGCGTACCACTTCGTCAGCTCCAGTGACTCGACCAGCGCCGCGTCGAACCGGGCCTGGCCGATCGGCAGGTAGTAGGCGAGGAGGAACACCGAGAGAATGAGCGCGAGCGGCTTCCATTCGCGGGTCCAGTCCACGGCTCCCGGCACCGCGCTTCGATCCCGTCCGCGCCATGCCTCGAAGCGACGCCCGATCGAACCGGCGAGCGACCGGAATCTCCCGGAGCGGTGGGGCAGGGAGGCCCCGTCCGTCGTGCGCATCACTCTATCTCCTGGAGCGCCCCGCTCGAGGCGTCCCTGTCATGCCGGGCAGCCAGCCCCGCGACTCAGCTCGAGAACACGATCTCCAGCCGGCGGCGTATCTCGTCCCGAACACGTCGGAACGAGTCCAGTACGTGCTCCTCCGAACCGGTTGCGGCAGCCGGATCAGGAAGCGCCCAATGCACCCGCCAGGCGTCACCCAGCCACACCGGGCAATTTTCCTCTGCGCACAGGGTGATCACGCAGTCCACGTCCTTGTCGATGAACTCGTCGAGGCTCCGCGACCGGTGGCCGGTGGCATCGATTCCGACTTCGGCGAGCACCTCCACCGCCTGCGGCCTCACGCGCGATGGCTCCGAGCCTGCCGACGACACGCGGACGCCGCGCGGCGCCAGGGCCCGTCCGACACCTTCCGCCATCTGGCTGCGGGCGCTGTTGGCCACGCAGAGGAAGAGCACGTGCTTCGGGGCGAGGGCACGCAGAAGCCGCGCCTCGATCAGCCACGTCGGGGGCACCCCCGACCCGTCCTCGTAGAGGCGGCAGGCGCAGCTCGGCGGGCCGATCGCGGCACCCTCGAGATCCACGCCGTCCACGAGGACGGTCGGAGAGCCGGGGAACTCGAGGGCCACCGCCATGTCGGCGTCCTGCACCGTCGTCACCCGCACATCGAACCCCGGGGCGAGACGGGAGGCGACCTCGCGAACTCGCGCGATCGCGTCATCGACGTGCGGGCAGCCGGGCGTGACCAGGACTTCGATCGATGGACTCACGGCGCTCCCCCACGCGGCTGCACTCCGGCCGGGACGGCGCAGTTGCTCACTCCGGCGATCCCCGCGTCGGCTTCGGGGAAGTACTTCTTCCGCCACGCGAGAGCGACGTTCACGAGGCCGATGAGGACCGGCACCTCCACCAGCGGCCCGATCACGGCGGCGAACGCCGCTCCGTGCGCGATCCCGAAGGTCGCCACGGCCACGGCGATGGCGAGTTCGAAGTTGTTGGAGGCGGCGGTGAACGAGAGCGTGGCAGTCTGCGGATAGTCGGCCCCGACCCGACGGCTCATGAAGAAGGTGATCGTGAACATGGTCACGAAGTAGATCAGCAGGGGAACGGCGACCCGCACCACACCCAACGGCTGGCCGATGATCGCCCGGCCCTGGATCGAGAACATCACCACGATCGTGAACAGGAGCGCGACCAGCGTGATCGGACTGATCTTCGGCACGAACCGCTCGTGGTACCACGTCTTGTCCTTGAGGCGCACGAGGACCGCGCGCGTGAGGAAACCCGCGATGAAGGGAATGCCGAGGTAGATGAATACGCTCCTGGCGATCTCGCCCATCGTGATGTGCACCACGGCCCCTTCCAGCCCGAGCCATCGAGGCAGCACGGTGATGAACACGTACGCGTACAGGCTGAAGAACAGGACCTGGAAGATCGAGTTGAACGCCACCAGTCCGGCTGCGTACTCGGGATCGCCTTCCGCCAGGTCGTTCCACACGATCACCATGGCGATGCAGCGGGCGAGTCCGATCAGGATCACGCCGACCATGAGCTCCGGGTAGCCCCGCAGGAAGAGGATCGCGAGTCCGAACATGAGCACCGGCCCGATGATCCAGTTCTGCACCAGCGACAGCCCGAGGATCCTGCCGTTCCGAAAGACGTCGCCGAGCTCCTCGTACCGGACCTTGGCCAGCGGCGGGTACATCATGAGGATCAGCCCGACGGCGATCGGAAGCGAAGTGGTGCCGACCTGCGTCGCCTCGTTCAGGGCGCGGATCGGTTCGGGCCATACGTAGCCGATCCCGATGCCGACGGCCATCGCCGCGAAGATCCACAGCGTCAGGTAGCGGTCGAGGAAGGAGAGGCGGCGGGTCAGCACCGGTCCTCCCGCATGGCGGTCAGCTCGTGGCCGATCGATGGGACCTCGACCCTGTGGAGCAGGTCACGGAGCGCCTCCAGCAGCGCGGCGTGAGCTTCGTCGACCGGCGCCGCGACGCGGTAATACACCCACTGCCCCTCACGCCGGCTCTCGACGAGGCCCGCCGAGGCCAGGTAGCGGAAATGCCGCGAGGCTGCCGACTGGGAGACTCCGAGAAAACGCTCCACCTCGCAAACGCACAGCTCTTCGTGGCGGAACAGCATGGCGAGAATCTGCAGGCGGAGCTCTTCGGAGAGGGCCTTGAAACGTCGCGCGAGGTCTTTCATGCGATGTGGCGCCCGGTGAAAGTGTATACGCGCTTACGCGAATATACGCATATTAAGTAACCGTTTCGGGAGAGTCAAGCAGCCGGCTGCGCCCGCCCGGCGTGGTGTGAGGCTAAGGTGCTTCGCGCGAGTTCCGCCCTTCGGCCCATGCCACGGCGCGCTCGAGGGCGATCGTCGCGGCCGGGATCCGTCGATCGTACAGAGTGAGCTCCTCCCAACCGGCCGATCGCGCCAGCAGCACGCCCTCGACCAGGCCGTCGGCGAACGAATCCGGGCGATGCGAGTCCGTCCCGATCGTCAGTGTCGGCACCCCGGCCTGCCGGGCCCACACGAGGATCTCCCGTTCGGGGTAGGGAACCCCCGGGCCGGAAACGCCCGACGTGTTGATCTCGATCCCCAGTCCCCGGGCCGCCATCTTCTCCAGCACCGGCTGGATCTCGTGGCGGTACGCGGCAGGCTCGTACGGGCCGTAGTGGCGATGCCCGTAGCGCTTGACGAGATCGAAGTGGGCCACGGCGTCGAACCCGCCCCACTGGACCATGGCATCCAGCGCCCGAAAGTACTCCGAGTAGGCGCTCTCCTGAGTGCGGCCCTCGAAGAACAGATCCTTCGACGAGCCGCCCGAGACATTGAACCCGTCGACCATGTGCACCGATCCGAGCACGAAGTCGAAGGGCACCTCGGCCGTCAGGCGATCGAAAGCGTCCGTCCACTCGGGGCGGTATTCCAGCTCGATCCCGAGCCGGACACCCAGATCGGGGAACAGTCGCCGCGCTTCGCGGACGCTCTCGCCGACGGAGAAGAAACGGGCCCGCATCTCCTCGAGGTCCGCCTGCCACGATCCGTCCGGGCCGAGGATCTCGGCGTGATTCGTGACGCAGATCTCGGTGACGCCTGCCTCGACGGCCGCTTCACAGTGGCGCAGGAGAGGCGCCTCGCCGTCGGACGAGCGATCGTCGTGGAAGTGGAAGTTGATCACTCTCGGAGTCCAGTGCTCGGCAGGAGGACCTGAAAGGAGGCGCCTCCCTCTTCACGGTTCGCAGCGGTCACCTGGCCGCCGTGTGCCTCCGCGATCGCTCTTACGATCGACAGTCCGAGGCCGGTGCCCTCTGCCGAATGGGCTTCGTCGTTCCTGGAGAACCGATCGAAGATCCGTTCTGGCGCTTCCTCCGGGAGGCCGGGGCCGTCGTCGAGCACCGTGAGGACGAAACCGGATTCCGAGGGAGAGACGGACACCTCGATCGCTCCACCGGGTCGGGAGAACTTCACCGCGTTGTCGAGGAGGTTCCACACGAGCTGGTCGATCAGCTTCACGTCGTAAAGGCCCGTCGCCTCCCGCGGAAGATCGACAAAGACGCGCAGGTCCTCCTGGTCGATCCTGCCGCGCAACCGGTCCCTGGCGAGACGCACCCGCTCGGCGAGGTCGACCTCTTCGAGCCGGGGCTCCATCACGCCGGCGTCCGACCTGGCCAGGGTGAGAAGGTCCTCGGCGAGGTCGCTGAGGCGGACGGCCTCCTCGAGGGAGCTGCGAATCACACGTCGATACTCGTCCGGGCTCCGTTCCCTCCGCAGAGCGAGCTCCAGTTCCCCGCGGAGTGCAGTCAGGGGTGATCTCAGCTCGTGGCTGGCGTCTGCCGAGAACCGTCGCTGGGCATCGAACGCCTGGTCTATCCGGCTCAGCATCTTGTTCAATACCTGAACGAGGCTGGCGAACTCCCGCGTCTCCGCGTAAGCGCCGATTCGCTCGCCCCGGCCGCTTCCGCCGATCCCTTCCGCCTGCGCTATGATTTCGTTGACGGGCCGGACCGTCTTTCCCGCGAGCCACCAGCTGCCGATGAACGATCCGATCGAGACGAACGCCACGATTCCGATCAGAAACAGGCCGGCCTTCCGCGTGGTCCGGTCGCGGGCGGACAGCGGCGCCGCCACTTCCAGGATGTGGCGCTCGTGGCTGATTCCGAGACGGCCCAGCGGATAGTAGATCGATCTCACGTGCTGTTCGCCGAGGCGTCCTTCAGCCCAGCCGATCTCGCCCTCCGCCGCGCTTCCGAGCGCCGCCGAATCCACGGGTAGATCCAGAGTCAGGTACCGGCTCCTCAGCAGACTCTCTCCGGATTCACTCCAGATCTGGGCGTAGCGATTGAGATCGCCGAGCGAGCTCGCTTCCTCCGCGGACACGTCCCACTCGTGAAAGCGCATCGTGCCCGTCGGGTCGTCGGTCACAGAGGACGCCTGAATGGACGCGACGCTGAGAAGACTCGCGTCGATCTGGCGGTCCAGGGTGGCCCGCAGCGCGAAATAGCCGATCGCGGCGACGAGGGCGATGCCCAGAGCGACGGCCGCCGCGTATCGCGAAGCGAGCTCGAACCGGAGGGACCTTCTCATTCCGGCTCCCGCGCACTCAGCACGTAGCCGACTCCCCGCACCGTTCGGAGGACGGGAGCGCCACTGCCGGAATGGAGCTTCTTCCGCAGGTTCGCCACGTGCACGTCCACTACGTTGCTCATCGGGTCGAACTGAAGATCCCACACCTTCTCGAGCAGCTCGGTACGCCGTACCACCTGCTCCGGCCGCAGCATGAAATACTCCAGCAGCTGGTATTCCTTCGGCGTGAGATCCAGTCTCTCCCCGGCGCGGGAAGCGACGTGGCGGATCCGATCCACGTCGAGATCGTGGTAGATGAGTCGTTCCGTTCGCCGGGAGCCCCCTCTTCTGAGGAGCGCCCGGACGCGCGCAAGGAGCTCGTCGAACGTGAACGGCTTGGTCAGGTAGTCGTCGGCTCCCAGGTCGAGACCGCGGACCACGTCCTCCGTGGCATCGAGCGCACTGAGGAGCAGCACGGGGACGCTGCTGGCCTGCCGCCGGATCTCGTGCACGATTTCGAGTCCCGACTTGCCCGGTAGCATGATGTCGAGGAGAAGGAGGTCGTAGTCGTACAGGTTCGCCTTCAACGCTCCGTCCACGCCGTCATGCGCTGTGTCGACCGCGTATCCTTCTTCCCGCAGCCCCTTCTCCACGAAGCTCGCTACCTTCTTGTTGTCTTCCACGACGAGGATTCGCATCGCCTGCCTCACGCTGATCATGAACGTCTCTTAATCATAATCTAACACTCGCTTCACCCGGCTCGCCGCATCATCGGGTGCAGAGACGGGAATACGACTGTTCGCACGGGGATCCCAGTGAATCTCCTTCGACTGCACACGATCGCTCTGCTCCTGACGCTGTGCGTGCCGGCGAGCGGCAGGGCACAGAGACCGGACACGCTCCGGATCGCCGACGTCGTGGCCGAGGCCCGACGGGCGAACCCGATGCTGCAGGCCGCTCGCTATCAGGCCGATGCCGCGGGCGAGCGCGGCTCACAGGCAGGCGCGCTGCCCGATCCAATGCTCTCGCTCGGATTGCGAAACCGTCCGCTGGACGGCTTCGGCACCGACCAGATGATGACCATGAACTGGATCGGGCTGTCGCAGCGCTTTCCGTGGCCCGGAAACCAGGGATTCGGAGCGGAACGGCAAGAGCACTTCGCCCGGGCCGCGGAGCTGGACGCGGACGAGATGGAGGCCGCGCTCGTGGCCCGGGTGAAGGAGGCCTACTTCCACCTGGCCTTCATGGACCGGGCGCTCGACATCATGGCTTCGACACGGGAGCTCCTGAGAGATTTCCTGGAGGTCACATCCGCCAGGTACGCAGTGGGAGCGGGCCTTCAGCAGGACATCCTCCAGGCGCAGGTGGCGATCGCACAGATGACGGCCGACATCACGGTCGTGGAGCAGAACCGGGTGGCCATGGCCGCCCGCCTGAACAGCCTGCTGGGACGGCCGGCCACCGAACCCATCGGCTCCCTGGAGCTCCCCGACCCGGCTGGCACCGTGCCGGCGGTTGACTCGCTAATGACCGTTGCGGCCTCGAATCGCCCCGCGATCCGCGCGGCTCGCGAGAGAGCGAGCGCCGCCGAGGCGGGGTACCGGGCCGCTCAGCGCGGCGCCTACCCCGATTTCACCGTGGCACTCGGCTACGGGCAGCGACCCCAGTACGAAGATCTCGCGACCATAGAAGTGGGGATCAGCCTTCCCCTGTGGTCGGGCTCGAAGCAGAAGCCGAAGATCCGTGAAATGCAGGCCCTGCAATCGTCGGAAGAGGTGCGCGAGATCGACCTTCACAACGAGACGTTCGCCCGCCTCTCGGAGCTCAGGGCGGCGGCCGAGCGGGCCCGGGATCTCTCGGAGCTCTACCGGACGTCGATCATCCCCCAGGCGCAGGCCGCGGTAGAGTCGGCGCTGTCGGCGTACCGGGTCGGGGAAGTCGACTACATGACCCTCCTGTCGAACCAGACCACGGTGAATCGATTCGATACGGAGCGAGTGCGGCTGGCCGCCGAATACCAGACGTCCATCGCCGGCATCGAGGCTCTCACGGGCGTGGAGACGGGCATCCAATGAAGCTAATGGACATGCATCTGCCGGCGATCGGGGCCCCAACACGAATCGAGCTCGCCGGGCTGGCGGCGCTCGCCGCGGCCCTGCTGATGTCCGGGTGCGGAAACGGCGACGAAGACGCCGCGGCCGCCATGGACATGACTCCCGAGGAGCATGCCATGATGCAGGCGGGTGGGAGCCAGGGGACGATGGACAGCACGGGCGCCATGGTGCGCCAGCCGGTCCACCTGACGACCGCGCAGGAGCACGCACTGGGAGTCGTCTACACGACGGTAGGTGAGCGCAGCCTCGAGCACACGATCCGCACCGTGGGCCGGGTCGTCGCGGCCGAAGACAGGGTGGCCGAAGTGACGCTCAAGGTCGAAGGCTTCGTGGAGAGCCTGTCCGTCAACACGACCGGAGAGGCGGTCCGGAGGGGGCAGGCTCTCCTGACTCTCTACAGTCCGGATCTGGTCGCCGCGCAGGAGGAGCTGCTCACCGCGAAGCGACTGGCCGGCCGCGTGGACGAAGCCGCGGAGGAGGCGTGGATGAGCGCCCAGACGATGCTCGCCGCCGCGCGCCGCCGCCTCTCCTACTGGGACATCACGAACGAGCAGATCGAGCGACTCGAGCGGACGGGGGAGGTGACCAAGACCATGGCCCTCGTATCTCCCGTCAACGGAATCGTGCTCGAAAAGAGCGTGCTGGAAGGGCAGCGCGTGAGTCCGGGTACTCTCCTCTACCGGATCGCCGACCTGTCGGAAGTGTGGGTGGAGGGGGACGTGTTCGAGCAGGACCTCCAGTTCATCCAGACCGACGCCCAGGCCCACATCGAGGTGGCGGCCTACCCTGGCGAGCACCGGATGGGGCGCGTGAGCTTCGTGTACCCGACGGTGGATGTGGCCAGCCGCACGAACCGCGTCCGCGTGACGCTCCAGAACCCGGATCTGCGCCTCAAGCCGGGCATGTTCGCCACCATGTTCTTCGACACCCGGTTGCCGGAGACCACGGTGATCCCGCTCGAGGCCGTGCTCGTCACCGGCGAGAGGAACCTGGTCTTCGTGCGGGAGGCGGACGGCATGCTGCAGCCGCGCGAGGTGGTGCTCGGCCCGCAGGCAGGGGACTACGTGCAGATCCTGGCGGGCCTCGAGCCGGGAGAGACGATCGTCGGCTCCGCCAACTTCCTGGTGGACGCGGAGAGCCGGCTGGCCAGCACCGGCGGCGGCATGCCCGGAATGCAGCATGGCGCCGTAGACATTCAGCAAGCCCAACCCGGCGACACCGCTCGGCCCGCAGAGCACCAGCATGATTGACTGGGTCATCTCGTGGTCGCTCCGCAACCGGTTCCTGGTCCTGCTCGGAACCGCGGCGATCGTCGGCGCGGGCGTGTGGGCCATGAGCACGACCCCGCTGGACGCCATTCCGGATCTGTCCGATGTGCAGGTGATCATCGAGACGGATTTCAGGGACCAGGCGCCCGGCATCGTCGAGGACCAGGTCACGTACCCGATCACCACCGAGATGCTCAAGGTGCCCGGCGCACGCGTGGTGCGCGGCTACTCGTTCTTCGGACTCAGTCTCGTGTACGTGATCTTCGACGACGGGACCGACATCTACTGGGCCCGCTCACGGGTCCTCGAGTACCTGAACGGCATCCGGCAACAGCTCCCGACGGGAGTGGAACCGACCCTGGGCCCTGATGCGACCGGCGTGGGCTGGGTATTCGAATACGTCCTCGAGTCGGACAGCCTGGACCTCTCCGAGCTCCGCACGCTTCAGGACTGGTACCTGCGATACCAGCTGACCGCCGTGCCCGGCGTGTCGGAAGTCGCCAGCCTGGGAGGATACCAGAAGCAGTATCAGGTGGAGGTCGATCCTGAGCGCCTGAGGGCGTTCAACATCCCGGTGACCCGAGTGGCCCAGGCGATCGGTTCGCACAACGTCGACATCGGCGCCCGGGTCCTCGAGATGGGTGGCCGCGAGTACATGATCCGCGGCCTCGGCTACCTGGAGGGCGTCGACGACATCCGCAACGTCACCGTCGGCGCCACGCCCAACGGCACGCCGATCCGTGTCGCCGACGTTGCCACGGTGCAGATCGGTCCCGCCCCGCGGCGCGGGGCGGCCGATCTCGACGGCCGGGGGGAGGTCGTGGCCGGAATCGTCGTCATGCGCTTCGGGGCCGATGCGTACAAGACGATCGAGCTGATCAAGGAGCGCATCGCGGAGATAGAGCAGGGACTGCCGCCGGGGGTGCGGCTTCGCACCGCCTACGACAGGAGCGACCTGATACGCCGGGCGATCGAGAACCTGGAGGAGAAGCTGATAGAGGAGTCGCTGATCGTGGCTGCGGTAGCGATCATCTTCCTCCTCCACTTCCGCTCCGCTCTCGTGGCCATCGTCACGCTGCCGCTCGGGATACTGATCTCGTTCATCGTGATGCGCGCCATAGGGGTGAACGCGAACATCATGAGCCTCGGCGGAATCGCGATCGCGATCGGTGCGATGGTGGACGCCGCGATCGTGATGATCGAGAACATGCACAAGCACCTCGAGCGCTCGCAGGAAGACCTCGAGGCCGGCCGCGTCTCCCGGTGGGACATCGTGCTGGCGAGCGCCAGGCAGGTGGGCCCGCCGCTCTTCTTCTCGCTCCTGATCATCACCTTCAGCTTCCTGCCGGTGTTCGCGCTGGAGCAGCAGGAGGGGCGGTTGTTCAAGCCGCTGGCCTTCACCAAGACGTTCGCGATGGCCGGATCGGCGCTTCTTTCCATCACCCTCGTACCCGTCCTGATGGGCTACCTGATCAGGGGCAGGATCAGGCCGGAGGCACGGAATCCGATCAACCTGCTTCTCTCGAGGATGTACCGGCCCGCGATCTCCTTCATCACGCGACGCCCCTGGTGGGTCGTGATCGGCGCCTTGGGCGTCCTGGCCGCGACGGTCTTCCCCTGGCGGCAGCTGGGGAGCGAGTTCATGCCTCCGTTGAAGGAAGGATCGCTCCTGTTCATGCCGACCACCGTACCCGGCGTGTCGATCGCCCAGGCACGCGAGATCATGCGCTACCAGGACAGCGTGCTCGCCTCTTTTCCCGAGGTGGAGCGTGTACTGGGGAAAGCCGGGCGCGCCCGGACGGCAACGGACCCCGCACCGCTCGACATGTTCGAGACGACCATCACGCTGAGCCCCACGGAACGATGGCGTCGAGGGATGACCTACGATCGCCTGGTCGCGGAGCTCGACAGCGCAGTCCAGCTTCCAGGCGTGACCAACTCCTGGACGATGCCGATCAAGGGGCGCATCGACATGCTCGCTACCGGGATACGCACGGCTGTCGGACTGAAGATCTTCGGCCCCGACCTCGATACGCTGCAGGCCCTCGGGGAGCAGGTCGAGCGGATCGTGCAGGGCGTGCCGGGAACGCGGAGCGCCTTCGCCGAGAGAGGCGTTTCCGGCTACTACGTGGACATCGACATCGATCGGGCCGAGGCCGCGAGATACGGTCTCAACGTCGGCGACGTCCACAGTGCCATCATGGCGACCGTGGGCGGGCTGAACGCGGCCACCACGGTAGAGGGCCGCGAGCGCTACTCGGTCAACGTGCGCTACCCGCGGGAACTGCGAGACGACGTGCACAAGATACGGGACGTCGTGATTCCGGCCAAAGACGGGACGCCGATTCCCCTCGGCCAGGTGGCGAGCGTGGAAGTCCTCCAGGGACCCATGGCCGTGAAGACGGAAGACGCGTTTCCCGTCACGAGCATCTTCGTCGACATCGAGAGCGATGATGTCGGCGGGTACGTGCGGGAGGCCCAGCGAATAGTGGCGGATCGGCTCGACCTTCCCGCAGGCTACACCCTCCTGTGGAGTGGACAGTACGAGTTCATGCAGCGGGTCAAGGCGAAGATGCGGGTCGTGGTGCCAGTGACGCTCGGGATCATCTTCCTTCTCCTGTACCTCAATTTCAGGGGGGTCGCCGAGTCGCTGATCGTGATGGCCGCTCTCCCGTTCTCGCTCGTCGGGGGGATCTGGTTCCTGTGGCTGCTGGGCTACAACACCAGCGTCGCCGTCTGGGTCGGCTTCATCGCGCTGGCGGGCGTCGCGGCAGAGACGGGCGTGGTGATGCTGATCTACCTCGACGAGGCGTACCACCGGCGAACCCTGGAAGGACGCATGACGACCGCCTCCGAGGTGGCGGAGGCCGTGAGGGAGGGTGCGCTCGAGAGGCTCCGGCCGGTGGTCATGACGGTGACCGCGATCATCGCCGGGCTGACCCCGATTCTGTGGAGCGCAGGAACCGGGTCGGATGTGATGAAGCGGATCGCGGCGCCGATGGTCGGCGGCATGCTGAGCGCCACGATTCTGACGCTGATCGTGATCCCGGCGATCTACCTGCTGTGGCGCCGCTGGCAGCTCGGGCGTTCCTGAAATCCGCTTCAG
>CANPVW010000135.1 GCA_947581745.1 Candidatus Benthicola azotiphorus | reverse complement strand
GAACCTTGCTTCCTTACGTGTCGCCCCCACCGGCCGAGCGCGGCGCGAAACGAGCCGTTTCGCGCGCAGGCCGGAGTTATTGAGGTTTCTCCCGTGTGGCGGGGGACAAACGGACTACGGCCTTCATGTGGCATGACCGCAACAACAGATCGAGCCGGACCCTCGTGGCCTGCGGGCTGGCGCTTCTCGTCCTGTCCGCCTGCACTCCCGACGGTCCGGAGCAGGGTCCGCCGACGCATCCCACGGACCGCTACTCGGTGACGCTGGAGTGGGACGCCCCCACGACGGACGCCGTCGGCCGTCCGCTCGACGATCTGGCAGGGTACCGTCTCTACTACGCTCCGGACCCGACTCCGGAGCTCGGCGAGGCCGAGATGATCGAGGTCGGGGACGCGACTCGCTACACGGTGACCGGCCTCGAGGCCGGGAGCTATCTCTTCGCGGTTACCGCGCTCGACCTGGACGGGAATGAGAGCGAGTTCTCGGATCCGCTGCCCGCCGAGGTGGGCCCGTGAGAACCGACCGGTCGACACGGGTCCCGATCGGGCGCCTGGCCGTGGGCCTCGGCGCCATTCTCCTGGCCGGGACGCTGAGACCATCGTCGGCTTCCGGACAGACGACGCCGCCTTCGAACCTGACGGCGGCGGCCGTCAGCGCGTCGCAGATCGACCTGCAGTGGACGGGGACGAGCATCTTCGCGACTTACAAGGTGTACCGTAACGGCATCCAGATCGCCTCCGGGCTCGGCTCGCCATCGTTTTCCAGTACGGGCCTCGCGGCGTATACCGAGTACCAGTACTACGTCACCGCCACCGTCTTCGGGGTCGAATCGGTACCCAGCAATACGGTCACGGAGCGGACCCTGGACGGCACCGAGCCCTCGAAACCGGACGGGCTCTCGGGCACGGGGGTGAGCACCACCCGCATCGACCTGTCGTGGAACCCTTCGAGCGATCCGGAGACCGGGATCGCCGAGTACATCGTGCTTCGTGAAGGCGCCGAAGTCGGTCGTTCGGCGACCACGAACTTCTCCGACACCGGCCTCACCGCCTCGACCACGTACACCTACAGGGTCGTGGCCGTGAACGGGCAAGGCCTGGAGAGCAGCCCGAGCAGCCCGCATAACGCACGGACGCTGGATCCGGAGCCTCCGCCGCCGCCGACGAACCTGGCGGCGAGCGCCGTGAGCTCGTCGCGGATCGATCTGACGTGGACCGCATCCGCCGCGAACGACGTCATCGCGTACCAGGTGCTGCGGAACGGGACTCAGATCGCGCAGATCGGCCTCGTGACTTCTTACCAGGACACGGGATTGCAGGCATTCACCACCTACAGCTACACGGTGCGGGCGCTCGACAGTGAGGGCGCGGTCAGCGGATCGAGCAACTCCGCGCAGGCCACGACGCTGGACGGAACCAAGCCCACGACGCCGACGAATCTGCAGGCGAACGCGACCGGCACGACCACGATCGGCCTCACGTGGTCCCCGTCGGCCGATCCGGAGACGGGCATCTCCAGCTACCTCGTGCTGCGCAACGGCGCGCAGGTCGCCCAGACCGCGAACACGAGCTACACGGACACGGGGCTGAGCCCGGCGACCACCTACGCATACCGGGTCGTGGCCGTCAACGGGCAGGGACTGGAGAGCAATCCGAGCAACCAGGCTTCCGCGACCACGGCAGACGCCACCGGACCCACCACGCCGACCGGCCTCACGGCCACGGCGACGGGGTCCGACCGCATCGGCCTCACCTGGTCTGCCTCCTCCGATCCGGAGTCCGGTGTTTCGCACTATCTCGTATATCGGGACGGCTCTCAGGTGGGACAGACCACGCAGACCTCCTTCACCGACACCGGCTTGAGCCCGGCCACACAGTACCAGTACCGGGTACGGGCCGTGAACGGCGAGGGACTCGAGAGCAGCCTCAGTTCTCCGGCGACCGCGACGACGCAGGACGCGACACCACCCACGGTTCCTCAGGACCTCGTGGCCACACCGGTCGGCACCGAGCGCATCGACCTCAGCTGGTCGGCCTCGCAGGATCCCGAGACCGGGGTCGAATCGTACCGGGTGTTTCGCGATGGATCACAGATCGGCACGACGGCCCAGACCGTGTACCAGGACGGCGGGCTCTCACCTGCGACGTCATACGACTACTATGTGGTGGCGGTGAACGGTCAGGGGCAAGTGAGTCAGCCCAGCGCCACGGTGAGCGCCCGGACGTTCGACGGAACGGGCCCGACCACGCCGGCGGACCTGACCGCGACAGCGGTGGGCACTCAGCAGATCGACCTCAGCTGGTCTCCGTCGGAAGACCCGGAATCGGGAATCGATTCGTACACGATCTTCAGAGACGGGGCCGAAGTGGCCAACACGAGCGAAACGTCCTACCAGGACACGGGCCTCGACCCTGCCACGACGTATGAATACCGGGTATCGGCCACCAACGGCGACGGCTTGCAGAGCGGTCTCAGCGAGCCGGCCTCGGCGACCACGCTGGACGCGAGCGGACCGACCGCGCCGACGGATCTCGTCGCCGAAGCGGTCAGCCAGACGCAGGTCGACCTTACCTGGTCGGCGTCCGAGGACCCGGAATCGGGAGTGGACAAGTACAACGTGTATCGCGACAACAACCTGGTGGGAAGCGTGGTCACCACTTCATTCTCCGACTCGGGTCTGCAGCAGAACACCACCTACGTCTACGCGGTGGCCGCAGTGAACGGGGAGGGGATTGAAGGAACCCGGAGTCAGAACGCGAGCGCGACGACCTTCCCCTCGGAGGACACCATTCCACCGGCCGCACCGACCGGGCTCAGGGTGGTCACACCGTGAGGGCGCGAAGGGAAGCTGCTGCGGAGGGGCCGAGGGCGGCACCCCTCATCAGCCGGGCACTGCTGACGGGAGCACTCGCGATCGTCCTCGTGTGCGTAGGAACCCGGCCGGCCGAGGCGCAGGACACCGGTCTCAGCAAGAGCGAGCTCGTCCGCCTCGTCGTCTCGACGGACTCGCCCGACGTGAAGATCCGGACGGTGCGAACCCGCTGCCTGAGCTTCGAGCCCACCGAAGGAGACTGGCGGGACCTGAGGAACCTGGGCGCATCGGAGGAGCTCATTTCCGCGGCGCAGCAGTGCGCGCGCGAAGCCGAAGCCGTGCAGGTGGCGCTGAATGCCTCGAGCTCATCCGTGCGTGCCGGTGACACGACCCTCGTCACCGTGGACCTGACTCGCGCCGGAACCGCTCTCTCCGGACAGGCCGTGACCCTCACGGGATCCGGTGGTCCGGGCAGCGGGACTCGCTACGACCGGACGACCAATTCGAGAGGGCGGGCCTTCTTCAGTCTGCCGGGGGGCGAGCGGACCGGCTCGACTCGCTACACCGTGTCCGCCTCCGGCATCGACCTTCAGGGCCCGACGCGGATCACCGTCACGACGCGAGCAGACGTGCCGGCGCGGGCCACTCTCGAGCCCGCGTCGATCGACCTGTCGCCGGACGAGGATCCGCCGGAGGTCGCCGTGTCCGTGGAGGACCGCTTCGGCAACCCGGTCGGTGGGATCGAGCTGGAGCTGCTCGGCGGCCCGGAGCCGGACGCCCCCGTCCTGGCGACGGCCACGACCGACGCCGGGGGACGGGCGGGATTGACAGCGGAGCAGCGTCCGACGGGCATCACGACGTGGTCGGTTCGGGCTGACGGGGAGGTGCTCGCCTCACTGCCGGTGCAGGGACCGGCCCCCGCCGCCGCGGGCGTGGCGGCCGCCGCCCCCCGTAACGTCGAGCCGGCCGACGACGCGGCGGTCCGTGCTGGCGACGAGAGCCTGGCAGCCGGCGATCCGGTGGCGGCGGAGCAGAGCTACAGGGCGGCGCTGGGGATCTCGCCTCGAAGGACCGACGCCCAGAAAGGACTGGCTGCGGCGCTTCTCGCGCAGGGCCGGGCGAACGAGGCGGCCACCTGGTACGAAGTCGCCACCCGAGGCAGCCCGACCGACGCCGATGCCTGGGACGGGCTCGGACAGGCGTACGCCGCCGCGGGTCGGCGGGACGACGCGGCCCAGGCCTTCGCCAGGGCGCGGGAGCTCGATCCGAGCCGCGAGGAGCTCGCGACGGAGATCGCGGGCCTCGGACAGCCGCCCGGTTACGCCACCGGGATCTTGTGGGGCGGCAGCACGTCGGGCAGCTCGGGGTCGGGAGGCATCCGTCGCGCCGCCGTCGATCTGTCCTTCTCGCCCGCGATCGCGATCTGGGGCGGCTGGGACCGCTCACTCGCCCCGAACAGTCCTGAGCTGGTACGCGGTCCCGACGAATGGGATGGATGGTACGCGGGCGGCGGCCTGTCCTATGGCTCCGGTCACCGACTGCAGACGGCGTTCGAGCTGGGCCAGCGAACGCAGCAGTTCGCGCCGATCGACGAGTCCTCCACCCTGAAGCAGAACGTGTACCGGCTGACCCAGACCGTCCGATTCGCCGATGACCGGCGGGCCACGGAGCTCAAGATCGGGGGCTACATGGGGCGCTGGTTCGACCGGGACGACTGGCTCGTGTTCAGCCGGCTGAAGGCTCCCATCGGGCAACAGCTCAGCCTGCTCGCCTCGGGCAGCTACGGCGAGACGATAGGCACCAACTGGGTCGAAACGGGTCGCCACGCGGACAAGGACGGCCGATTCTACGGCGGAGTCGCCTGGGAGACCGTGAGCGGCTTTCTCGTCCAGCCGCAGGTGGGCGTGGGCAGCGTGAGCAGCGCCCGGTCCGACGATCTGTCCGGCACCCTGCTCGACCTGCTGCTCGAAGCGGCGGTGCCGATCACGCGCGGTACCCAGATCCGGGGATTCCTGCGCCACCAGAGTCCACCGGGCAGCGACTCGTTCACCACGTTCGCGATCGCGCTCGGATTCAAGCTGGGCTGGGCCGGGGGCTGACCCCGGCCCGGAGACGGGACCCGGGACCCACAACGAAAGAGGCCGCCTCGC
>CANPVW010000134.1 GCA_947581745.1 Candidatus Benthicola azotiphorus | reverse complement strand
AGACATCAGGATCCACCCTGAACTGAACCGGGAAGTCACTCAGTGTATCGAGATCGGGGATCAGCCAGGGCTCGGCGGCGTTCGCCAGATACGCGTCGGTGAGGATGAACACCGGTGTCATGAACCGGGTGGCCAGGCGGACGGCCTCGCGCCCCACGTGGAAGCAGTCGGCGGGCGTCGCCGGTGCGACGACCGCCACCGGCGTATCCGAGTTCCGTCCGTACACGGCCTGAAACAGGTCGGCCTGCTCGGTCTTCGTCGGAAGCCCCGTCGAGGGCCCGCCACGCTGAGAATTCACCACGACGAGCGGCAGCTCGGTGGCCACGGCGAGGCCGATCGCCTCCGTCTTCAGCGCGATCCCGGGCCCGGAGCTCGACGTCACTCCCAGCGCGCCCGCGTAGGACGCCCCGATCGCCGCACAGGCCGCTGCAATCTCGTCCTCGGCCTGAAACGTGACGATTCCGAGCTCCTTCATGCGCGCCAGCAGGTGCAGCAACGGAGATGCGGGCGTGATCGGATACGAAGCGAACACCATGCGGGAGAGGCCTGACGACTTCAGGCCCGAGGCGAGGCCCCATCCAAGCGCGTCAGTGCCGCTCACCGTCCGGTACAGGCCGGGCTCGAGCTCGGCCCTCGAGACGGTGTAGCCCGGGATCTTGGTCGGCATTTCCACCGTCTCGCCGAACGCGTGGCCCGCGCTCAGCGCCGCCACGGCCGCATCGGCGGCGTCTTCCGCACCCTTGAACTTGTTGCGAAGCCAGTCGACCGTCGCCTGCTTGTCCCGATCGAACATCCACAGCAGGAGTCCGAGGGCCCACATGTTGCGACTGCGAAGGGCATCGCGGGACGACAGCCCGAGGTGCTCGACGGCGTTCCGCGTGAGCTGCGAAATGTCGAGCGGGATGACCTGATAGGGCGCCAGGACCTCGTCATCCAGGGGACTGTGATCGTAGTCGGCCTTGGCCAGGTTGCGGTCCGTGAACGAACCGGCGTCCACGACCACCGTGCCGCCGATTCTCAGGTCCGACAGGTTCACCTTGAGCGCAGCCGGATTCAGGGCGACCAGCACATCCAGCTCGTCACCCGCGGTTTTCACATCCACGGCGCCGAAGTGGATCTGGAACGAAGAGACCCCGTAGGTGGTGCCGGCCGGCGCCCGGATCTCCGCCGGGTAGTCCGGGAACGTGGCCAGGTCGCTGCCCGCCAGCGCATTCTCCATCGTGAACTGCGTGCCTGCGAGCTGCATTCCATCGCCCGAGTCACCCGCGAAACGCACGACCACGGAGTCCCTGACCTCGCGTGACGGGCTGCTGGTGAGTCGCTGTTCGGTCATGTGCCTCTCTCGTCGATTCCGGCCGCCCGGCGAACGGGCTGCGGCCCCGGTCGGGATGCGCGCATTCTATGGCGAAGCAGTCGCACCCGAAACTTTCGAGTGCCGGTACACGACCCAGTATACGCCCGACAGTCCGTACTTGGGGTACGCGCGCACCTTCTCGTATTCCCCGAGGTCCGGTACGCCGAGGAGCGCCGGTGGATCGAAGCGGTCCTCCAGGCTGGCGAGGATGTAGAACCGGGGCGGGGTCTCGCCACGCGCCAGGGAGGGCCGGGATCGGACGCAGCCGAGCGTGGACGCCTCGTGGCAGTAGTAGGCGAACGCGCTGACCCCATCGGCGCTCGGCCCGTAGTAGCCGAGCTCGAGCACGGTGCCCAGGTCGTGACTCCCCGTCACCGTCACCGGCCGGACCGCCGTCGCGGCGATCATGTCCGCGACGGCCTCGGAGTACTTCCCCCGCCCGATCGAGACGAAACGTGCCGTCTGGAGCAGGTTGAACGCCCCCAGAAGCAGGAGGAGGATCGCGGCGGGGACCCTCCACCGCGGCGTCGCGAGCCCCGCGGCGGCAGCTCGCCCGAGCAGGAGGAGCGAGAAGAGAAATGCCGTGAGGTAGTACCGGGGGTAGCCGTATCCGGGAAGCGCCCCCGTGGCCAGCGACAGCACGATCGCCAGCGCGAGGAAGAGAGTCTCTTCCCTCGAGTCCCGGTACGAGGCACGGGCTCCGAGGAGGATCGCAACGCAGGCGGCGATCGCGACGACGGCGGCGGGCACCCCGGGTGCGACCCCGACCACGAGCCCCAGCGCCCCCGCCAGCGATTGCACCGGGCTCAGGCGCGCGAAACCGCCTGCGGGAGTCATGTGCCTGAGGTCGATCGCCCACAGCACACCCAGCGTGACGGCGGGCAGCGCCTGTACCGCAAGGTGGGCGCGCAACGCGCGCATCTTCTCCCCGGAGCCCAGGACCAGAAGGCACGACCACAGGAGGAAGGCCGCGAAGACGGTGGCGAATCCCAGCTGGGCGAGGAACGCCAGGGCCGACACGACCGCATACAGAACTCCCGTCCGGGGATCCGCTCCGGACGCCCATGAACGGAACAACCCGTACGCGAGCAGAGCGCACGGCAGCACGTAACCGTAGCCGCGGGCCTCCGAGGAATAGTGAATCAGCGGGTAGGACACGCAGACGAGAGCCGCGGCGACGATCGCCGGCAGGCGCCCGCCAGATCGCTCGATCCGGTACGCCAGTCCGACCAGTGCGACGCCGAAGAGCAGGGGAGGCAGGCGCAGCAGCCATCCCGGCGCGCCGGACCCGACGGTCCACATCCAGAGCGAATTCAGGTAGTGGTTGTTGTCGCTGTGCACCTCCGTGAACACCTGGAGCGGCGAGCTCAGGGCCTGGACGGACCTCAATGAGAGGAGCTCATCCATCCACAGCTCGGTCCCGAGTCCCGCGGCCCTCAGAGCCGCGGCAACCAGCAGGCCGGCCGCGAGGAGCCAGGGCCAGATGCGGTTCTCCGGTTCACTCACCACGCGGGCCTCGCCGGTGGATTCAGCCCAGCACCCGTCTCAGGTAGGCCTTCAGGCGCTCCCAGGCGTCGGCGGCCGGAACGGACGCCGACTCGGGATCCCGGTCCACCCAGAGCCAGAAGCCGTGGTTGACGCCATCGTAGATATGGATGTCGTTCTCGACCCCGGCGGCCCGCAAGGCCTGCGCGAAGCGGTTCACCGCGGCGGGAGGGATGCCTCCATCCAGCCCGGCGAACGTCCCGTAGATGGGGTGGTCGATCGAGGCGAGAACGTCCGGGTCCTCGATCAGGCTGCCGTAGAAGATCGCGGTTCCCTCGTGGCTCTCGCCATCGAGGGCGAAACTGAGCGCCACCCCGCCCCCGAAGCACCAGCCCATGGCCGCCACCTTGCCGGTGACATCGGGCCGCGATCGGAGGTAACGGACTGCGGCGTCCAGGTTCGCGATGATCCGGTCCGGATCGGCCTGCGTTTCCTCCACCAGGGACATGTTCTCGTCGCGGTTCGTCCCGACCCGACCGCGGTACAGGTCGGCGGCGAGGGCCACGTAGCCCTCGTCCGCGAACGCATCGGCTACCTGGCGCACCCGATCGACCAGGCCGTTCCACTCGTGAATCAGGAGGACCGCCGGAAACGGGCCTTCCCCGTCCGGCGCCACGACGTACCCGACCGTCGCCGGGTCCGCGTCGAAGTAGGCCAGCGCTTCACCCCGGGGTGGAGCACCGCGACCGAGGATCGCGTCCGGGATGTCCAGCTCCTGCCCGCCTGTCGCCGACGGCGTCTCGGCCGCCGCGAGCTCGCCCTTCGCCGCCTGGTCGCCAGCGTCCGCCTGATCGGCCACGCAGCCGGTCAGTCCTCCGATCCCCACCCCGATGAGGATCGCCAACAAGCCGTACTTCGCATTCCTCGAGTTCACGAATGGCCTCCGCCCGCGGTTCTCGGACTCCCCGGCGCGACCTTCCGCCGCCCCGGCCCGGTCGTCCCACCATAATCCCACCTCCGGGCTCACGTAAGCCGCAGGGCGCCGCTCTCGACTTGGCATCCGTCCTTCGGGGAGGCAGCTTACAGGTTCTCCGGCGGAGGCCGGAAGGCACGACGCTCGAAATTTCCCGATCGACTGCGTGAACGGACCCGGTGATGAGCAACGACGAAAAGAAAAAGCCGCTCGACTTCATCCGAGCCATGGTTGAGGACGACCTGAGGACCGGGAAGTACGGGGGACGCGTGGCTACCCGATTCCCGCCCGAGCCCAACGGATACCTCCACATCGGCCACACGAAGGCGATCTGGTTGAACTACGGCATCGCGCAGGAGTACGGCGGCACTTTCAACCTCCGGTTCGATGACACGAACCCGGCGAGCGAGAAGCAGCGCTACGTCGACGCGATCATCGAGGACATACGGTGGCTTGGCGTCGACTGGGAGGATCGTCTCTATTTCGCTTCCGACTACTTCGAACAGATGTACGAATGGGGAGAGAAGCTCATTCGCGACGGCAGCGCGTACGTCGACAGCCTGAGCGAGGCCGAGATCCGAGACTATCGCGGCACCGTGATGGAGCCCGGACGCCCCAGCCCGTTCCGCGACCGGCCGGCGGAGGAGAGCCTGGACCTGTATCGGAGAATGAGGGAGGGTGAGTTCGAGGACGGGGCACACGTCCTGCGAGCGAAGATCGACATGGCGCACCCGAACATGACGATGCGCGACCCCCTGCTGTTCCGGATCCGGCACGAGAGCCACTACAGGCGCGGCGACGAATGGTGCATCTACCCGATGTACGACTACGCGCACTGTCTGGAGGACGCGATCGAGGACATCACGCACTCTCTTTGCACGCTCGAGTTCAAGGTGAATCGGGAGATCTACGACTGGGTGCTGGACGCCGTCGGGATCGAGCGGCCCCGGACGGAACAGACGGAGTTCGCGCGGCTCAACATCGACTACACGGTGATGAGCAAGCGCAAGCTGGTCCAGCTGGTGGACGGCGGGCACGTCTCCGGATGGGACGACCCGCGCCTGCCCACGGTGGCGGGTCTCAGGCGCCGCGGGGTCACGCCCGAAGCGATCCGGAAGTTCAACGAGATGATCGGCGTCGCCGACGTGGACAGCCGGATCGAGTACTCGCGCCTGGAGTTCGCGATCCGGGACGACCTGAACTGGCGGTCGCCACGCCGCCTGGCCGTGCTGGATCCCCTCAAGGTCGTGATCACCGACTACCCCGAGGGGCGGGTCGAGTGGATCGACGCCCCCGAGTTCCCGCACGACATCGGGAAGGAAGGCACACGCCGCATGCCTTTCACTCGTGAAGTGTGGATCGAGCGGTCCGACTTCATGGAGGAGCCGTTCCGCAAGTTCTACCGGCTCGCGCCGGACCGTGAAGTCCGGCTGCGCCACGCGTACGTGATCCGGTGCGACGAAGTGGTGAAGGACGAGGACACGGGGGAGATCGTCGAGCTGCGCTGTTCGCACGACCCGGACACGCTGGGAGCGAACCCGGCGGACGGGCGCCGGATCAAGGGGACGATCCACTGGGTGTCCGCCGAGCACGCGGTGCCGGCGGAGGTCCGCCTGTACGACCGCCTGTTCTCCGTGCCCGACCCGGAGGCCGACCTGGGGGAGGATCAGGACTTCACGGTCAACCTGAACCCCGAATCGCTGATCGTCGTGGAAGGAGCCAGGGTCGAGCCGGCGCTGGCGGACGACCGCCCCGGAACCCGGTACCAGTTCGAACGACACGGCTATTTCATGAGCGACCCGGAGGCGTCCAGCCAGAACGGACTCGTGTTCAACCGGACGGTCACGCTCCGGGACAGCTGGGCCCGGATGGAGAAGGACAGGTAGCCGGATCGCCGCGCGTTCGCCGCGGACGGGTGCCTGAGCAGCCTCCTACCAGTCCCAGCCCAGCGCCAGGGTGGTGCCGTAGTCGTTCTCGGTGGCCCCCTCCGGCGGACGGCTGTCGTACTGGTCGTAGAAGGTGAGACTGAGGTAGAAGTCCCCGAACAGCTCCTGGCGGTACTTGATGTCGAAGTCCACGCGAACGCGTTCGGACTCGCTCAGGCTCGGGTAGATCGAGAGGCTCGAGCTGATGTCGTTCTCCCAGTCGCCGAACGTGAACAGGCTGAAGTCCGTGCCGAGAAGCGCCTCCGCCGACGTGTTCGCTTCCAGCCCGCTGTACTCCTCCCGGTTGCTCAGGAGGCCGGCCCTCCACCGCCATTCCACCTTGTTGGACTGCACGATGTCCCTGCCGCCGATCGCGCCGAGCAGCAGACGAAGGTCCAGGTCCAGCTCCTGGTTCTGCTCCAGCTGCGTGAACGCACCGGCGTACCAGGTCTTGGGAAGCAACCGCACGAAGTTGAGCGAGGCCTGGTTCCGCGTCGTCGTCTCGACTTCGTCCTGGCTGTTGAGGCGGGAGTCGAAGCTGAGGCCAGATGCCCATTTCGTGCCGCGGTAGTTCACCTGCGAGGCCAGGGTGTAGTTGGTGACGTTGTTCGCCTTGGCGAAGGAGAACCCGAACTCGAGGAAGCCGTCGAGCCTGGACCAGAAGCCACTCTCGATCGACGTCATCTGGACGATGCTCGCCAGTGGCACCTCGCGGGATCCGGCGTCGCCCACGATGCGGACGGTCCCCGGCTCACTCCCCGGCTCCAGCGTCCCGAACAGCCGGGTGAGGTCATCCAGCTCGATGTCCCAGTACTCGGAGCTCCCGACCGTGGCGATGTCGTCGAACTCGATGTAGGTGGAGCTGCCGCCGGGAATCTCGAACTCCAGCTTGCCGTGCTTGAACCCCTTCACGTCGCCGTTGATGGAATCACCGTCGGCGTGGATGATGAACTCCTGCGCCGACGCTGGACCCGCCGACGCGAGGCACAGGACGGTCAGCAGCAACAGTGAGCGAAGTCCTGGTCTATTAAGCACGTACAGGTTCTCCTCCGGGGATTTCATTCGAATGCGGCTCCAAAGGGCGCCGAATGTACAATGGTACGGCCTTGGATTCCACGGCGGGCGACCCCGATCGCTTGCCGGCACCCGAATCGAGCCGCAGTTTGACAGGATTCGCTGAGGAAGATCGACCGCGTCGGTTGCGCTCCCCAATCCGACGTGGCCGCCCGGGCGCATTCCAGCAAGGAGGCTGCATGAAGAGACTCGCCATCGGGATCTCCGTACTGGCTGTCGCGATGATCGCGGCACCTCTCGGAGCGCAGGACGTCACGTGCGACGACATCTCGTTCGACGATCGGATCATCACGACTTATCCTGCCGCTCACGACGCCTGTTTGGAGATCGTCGAGAGCGAAGGTGTGCGCTACGCCCACTTCAAGGCGCTCGTTCACCGGGAGGGCTTCCCGTCCATGCTGCTCCGGTTCCAGAACCGGGACGGCACGTGGGGGCCGGCTACGCTGGTCAGGATTCCCGCTGGCTTCACGGTTTACACGGATGGACACGCGGTGCCCGCGAAGGACGTTCAGAGGGGCCGGGAGCTGAGCCTGTACATCCCGGAGGGCCGCTGGGAAGTCGCCATGACCGACGCGGACGGCATAGTCGTGGACGAGGCGAACTTCGCCCCGCTCGAGTTCGAGGTCGTCCCGATGGAGCTTCCCGAGGAAGTGGACATGGACGCGCCGCCGCTCATGACCGACGAGTCCGCGGCAGGTGACGCCGGCGACGCCTACGAGGCGGCGGACGAGGCGGCCCAGGAGACATCTGCCATGGCGGACGAGGACACGGACGACGGCCAGTCCGAGTGGCAATGGATCCTCGGTCTCGCGGCGGCCTTCATCATCGTGTGGTTCCTGCTGCGAAGGAGAAAAGCACGGCGGCAGGCCCCCTGACGACAGACCTCTCAGAAACTGCGAAACGGGGGCCGTCTACGGGCGGCCCCCGTTTTCCCTCCTGCAGCTGCGCTGCAGGGCCGGGCGCCCGGATCAGACCTGCATTTCGCCCTCGTCGTCCGCCGTCGGGCCGTAGATCATCGGCAGCGGCACTTCGAGCAGGCGCAGATAGACCTCCAGCTGACCGCGGTGGTGAACCAGGTGGTTCATCACCTGTCGCCGGAACACCATGTACTTCATCTCCGTCATCACCACCTGCTCTCCGGCCCTCATCGACCAGTCGCGTCCGAAGTCCTCGTCTGTCATCGAGAGCAGATCCGCTCGGCACTTCCCGGTCGCCTCGTCCAGCTCTGCCAGGATCTCGTCCTTCGATTGCAGTTCGCGGGGCGTCCAGGCCTGCATCTCCGGCGAGGTGAAGTCGATCTCGTCGCTCATCAGGATCGATTTCGACCAACCCGGAATCTCCGCCACATGCGTGGCGAGCCGACTCAGGCTCATCGATTTCGGGTGCGGCCTCCAGTCCCACCTCCCATCGGGAAGACGGGCCAGCAGCGTCCGACTGGCCTCGCTTTCCTGTTCGAGCTCGGCGACGAGGCGTTCGGCGAGGTTCATGTCAGTCTCCAGTTGGGGAGGATGCGCGCGTGCGGTGCTCCGGAAGAAGGGCGGGTTCGTTCACTGAGGCGCCTGCGCCCGGTAGTTGATGACGGGGATCGTCCGCCGGGGGAACACGAATCCAGTCCCGAAGGCCACCACCCAGCGGTCACCGGTCGCGTGCTCCCCGAACCTGTAGACGAGATCGATTCGACTGGTCACCGCCACGGCGCCCAGCGCCGATCCCAGACGCAACCCGCCCCCTGCACTGCCCCCTGAACGGGCGGACTGGTCTTCGTACCAGGCGCCGCCGTAATCGAAGAAGGATCCCAATCCAACCCCGAACACGCCCAGGAAGGCGTCCACCGCGTAGTAGCGGTGCTCGACCTGCACCCACCAGGCGCGATCTCCGACGAACGAGTGGGCGTCCCAGCCGCGCGGCGCGTTGTCGAACCCCAGGTCGAACTGGTCCCCGGG
Organism: Candidatus Benthicola azotiphorus; assembly: GCA_947581745.1. Lineage (GTDB taxonomy): Bacteria > Gemmatimonadota > Gemmatimonadetes > Palauibacterales > Palauibacteraceae > Benthicola > Benthicola azotiphorus. The sequence continues at coordinate 10,445 of CANPVW010000134.1, read as the reverse complement.
CTTCGGGTTCCACAAGCGACCCCACTGCAGCTGCGCCGCGATCGAGTGTCGTTCCGCCGGTTTCATGCCGGCGGCCAGGTTGAACACGATCCGACCCGAGTCCCGGACCGCCGCATTCCACAGGTAGTTCGCGTCGACCGAGGCCCAGACCCATCCGCGCCCGCCCACGACTCCCGAACGGCCGGTTGCGGCCGAGAGGGCGAGACCCACGCCGGTACCCTGCCATCCGAGGCTCTTCGGGGCGAGAGTCGCCGTCAGCCTGACCGTCGTGCTGAGATCGATGTCCTCCGTTCCGAATCCATTGAACCGGCTGTACTTACGGTACCGTGACCTGCTGATCTCGCCCCACGCGTCCACCGTCGCGTAGACGGAGTCCGGGACCATGCCGATCGACGCCGTGTCGAGAGAAAACTCCTCCCTGCGGATCCCGACGTCCGCCCCGAACCGCACGTAATCACCGATGCGGTTCCGCGTGGCCAGGCCGGCCTTCAAGGTGTTGACGAACGCCCGTCGTCGGTACGTCGTGGTGTCCGTTTCCGTGGAATCCGCCACGTCCGCGACGCGATACGCGAGGATGTTCTGATTGGCCGCGGAGCCATCCCACTGGTAGCTCTTCGCGCTCTCGGTGTTTCGGAACGGCAGTCCGACCAGCCAGTTCCCGTTCCTTCCGTCCGATAGGCCCGCATAGTTGGCCCCGGCATCGAAGTTCCAGCCGAAGATGCGCTCGAACTGAGCCGAGGTATTGAGTCCGTCGCGGTCCAGTTCCTTCTGGTAGGCCACGAAGAGCTGGTTGCCGGTCCCGAGCAGGTTGATGTCGTTGACTCCGAAAGTCCCGGTCCAGTCGCCCGTGGAAGCGACCGAGAGCGCGAACTTCGGCTTCAGGCTCCAGCCGTCCTGGCTCCGGACCCGCACCGCGAGGCGGCCGTCCTCCAGCCGAACGCTGTCCATCGTCAGCGCGCGGAACAGGTTCCGGAGCCGCAGCTGGCGTTCGGACTCGGCCACCGAGGCGGAATCGTAGGGCTCGCCGGCCTCGAACTGCAGGTAGTCGCGGATCACATGTTCGCTGGTGACCCGGTGAATGCGGTTCATCGCCCGGAAGACTCCGCTCGATGCGGCTTCTTCCTCGGTGAACACGTCATTTCGCTCGATGATGATCGTGTCGATGACCGCAGGTGGGTGAACATCCTGCGCCGAGAGAGCCGGAACCAGGACCGGGAGGACCAGGGTCGCGACGGCCCATCCGGCGAGCAGACCGGCCCTGCGATTCATCGGATGGCCTCGTTCAGGGCATCGGGGAGCTGTGAGAGCGCCTGAAGCTAACGATCCGTCCGGCGCGATGCACCTGTCGAAGGGAGGCTTCGCCGCGCTGAAACGGGCCTCCCTTCAGCGTCAGGAACCGGCGTGCCGCCCTTCCACCTTCCACTCGCAGCGGCCCTGCGCGAAGCCCCCGGGATAGCCGGGGATCGGGTCCGCCGCCCACCCGTCGCCGGGCGGAATCGGCTCCAGCAACGTGGCCCGCATTTCCCCCCCGCCGTAGATCCGTCCCATGAGAACCGAGCCCCTCACGTGCGTCCCCTGCCACAGGAGCAATCGGAAGGTCTGCGCCTCCAGCTGCGCCCAGCCCTGCACGAAGAAAGGCCCTGCCCCGTCGTCCACCCACCACTGGCCGCTGAAGTACTCCTCCCCTTCCACACCGAGATAGTCGGCGAGGTGGGAATGCTGCAGCTCCATACCGATCGTGAACGGCCCGAGGGCCGGAATGCAGGCCGTCGTTCCCGGCACGTCCACCGTCCACGCACCGGCGACATCGTCGATCGCCAGCGGCGCGTCCAGGTCCAGGCCCGCCGAATCGCCATCACACCCGGCCGCGCCCGCGACGGCGAGGAGTGCGGCGCACGACAGGACCGGGGCGAGCCGGCTGAGCATGATGTGATTCCCGGACTCAGTAGCTGATGGTCGCCGTCAGGTTGATCACGTTCCGACCGACCCAGCGTTCGCGAGGCAGCTCGTCCGCCGGCACCCCGAGCTGCACGAGCTCCTCAATCGCGACCCCGGTGGCGTCCACACCGAGCTTGTTGGTGAAGTACAGCCACTCCGCCGCGAGGCTGAAGTCGAGACCGCCCGGCAGTCCTCCGTACCCTTTCACCGCGATCAGCTCGAGGCCCGCCCCGATGTGCCAGGTGTTGGGCAGCAGATTCTCGAACAGGCCGGGCTTGCGAACCCATTTCGAGTCCGGAACATCGATCGGCACGCCGTCGGTCGCGACGTCTTCCAGCCGATACCAGCTCAGCCCGTATCCGGCCTTCAGATACGGCTGAATGGACCCCGTGAGGAGGCTGTAGCGCAGGCTGCCCACGTACTCCCACCAGTTCAGGTCTCCCGTGAGACTGAAATCGTCGATGTTGGTGAACTGAAGCGAGTAGTTCATCGAGCTTCGGAAGTGGAGGACGCTGTTCGTGCTGGTGAACCGGTCGCCGATGAACAGCTGGAGCCTGAACAGCGGCGCGGCCGGGACGTCGATCGACTGAGTGGAGCCGGTGGCGGAGGTGGTCGAGTCCGCGTCCTGCTCGACCAGATGGTAGATCAGGCCTCCGACGATTCCGCCGATCTGGTCGGTATTGAAGAACAGTTCCTGATAGTCGGTCGGGATGTCCTGCAGGGACACGCCTCCGTCCACCCCGAGGAACCTGTACGGGATCGTCTCGCGCGGATACATCGTCGGGTCGAGAGTGGTGGCGGCCACCCGGACCGGTGCGGCGACGACCCGCCACAGCACGTCGAACGGCGGCAGGAAGCTGATCACCGGCAGTGTGGCGTTGAAGTAGCCCCAATCGTTCGAAAACGCGTCCTGCAGATCGGTGGGGAACAGCCGCGGCAGGACCTGCGGCACGTAGGCCTTGTACTGGACGTTCTGCCCGGAGCGGTTCCACCCGGTGTTGAACGCGGGCCCCACGATCGACAGGTTCCCGGTCTCCGCGTTCGAGACGACGCCGGCGAACGGCGACTCGACGGCCGGATACCCCCAGCGCATCGGGAGGACGAGCCAGCTCCACTCCTGCCGGACCTCCGGGTCGGTGAGCACGAGATCGATGACCCGCTCGTAGTCCGGCACGATCGTGACGACCTCGTCTCTGCCGAGGAACACCACCCCACCCCGCTCGAACTGGTCCATCCTCTTCAGCGTCTTCTTGTCCCCGGCGAAGTACTTCTGCTGGTCGAACAGGTTGGCGATCGTCTCCGAGGCGCCCGCCGGCCCGATGTCCTTGAACAGCCCGGGCATCGGATACGTGCCGTGCGAATCACGGTTCGTGCCGCCGGGCGGTGACAGGAGCTGGTCGAGTCCCTTGTTGTCCGCCCCGATGTAACCCACGGGGTGCGTGTTGATCTCGGTCTCCGCCGCGTCCTTCCACGCCATGTGGCGGATGAACTCGCGGAAATGCTCGTCGCCGGACATGTCGGTGCCGAGCGAGTCCGCCTGGCGGGCCCATTCGGCCCGCGGCAGGTACGCGTTCGGCTCCCCGAACTCGAAGCTGGCGACCTTGCTGTGGAAGTAGTACTCGACCCGCTTGATCACGAGCTCGTTCTCGCCGGTCGCGTCCGTCCACTCGCCGTCCAGCAGCCGCAGCATGTCCCGCTCAGGGATCGCCGCCTTCTCCACCAGCCCCCTCGGGCTCACGATGACGTGTATGTGCTCCCAGTCTCCCTCGTGGTTGTTCCCGCCGTCGTTGTAGGGGTAGAAGAACCAGTACTGGAGGACGAGCTGCACGCCCTCAGGCCCGGAGGCTCCTCGCACGTCCTCGAGGAACGGGTGCACGTAGGTCTGCATCATCTGCCGGTAGTCGGACCGCAGCCGCTTGGAGAACCCGTTGCGCCAGTAGTCCTTCCAACTCGTCGGGTCGGTCCCCGGCATGTCGATCCACAGGACCTCGAACGGGTTGTAGGGAGCGTCCTGCGCGCCCGTGTGCTCCGCCGCATACAGCGGATCGTCCGGGTTGTACTTGCGGAGCAGCTCGAGCAGGCGGCAATCGTCCGACGTCGGATTGAAGCCGGTGCACGGGTCGGACGCGCCCTTCATCCAGTTGACGGTCTCCTCCCGGATCAGATCCAGGCCCATGGCCGTGTTCCAGTCATCGACGTACAGCGGATAGGCCCCTCCCCAGACCTGCTTGTGGTCCATCGGCATGCCTTCGGAGTTCTGAACCAGGAACGGGGCGAACCGAACGGCCAGGTCCTGAAGCGTCCTGTGCCTCCGATCGTCGATGCCATCCACCGGAGCGATATCGATGTAGTCCGGATCGTCGAGGTCGCCGTACAGATGGAGCCGATCGCTCGCCGGCGTCTGCCGGATGATGCGCGGCACCTCGAGCGGCACGTAGCGCAGGTATTCAGCGCGCGGGATCTGCTGGGCCTCCGACGAGATCGGCACCGAGAGGCACCCTGCCGTCGCGGCGCAAACGATGCCGAGGATTCTGTTGTTCGATCGGTTCTTCATATTCCCTTATGTGTTTTTCGCCTTGATGGCCGCGGGTTGCGCGGTAAGCGGGACGTCGTGAAACCGGGTCAACGGTAGCAGAGGGATGGTATCCGCGCCACTTCAGTAGAACGCCGGCGCGGCTCCGTCCCGGCCCGGCACGAGGACCCACGTCCCGTACAGCCGGAGCTCGGGCACCGTCTCCCGAACGTCCTCGAAGACGGCGACATCGTAGCTGCTGTCCCGCAGGTACACTCGAAAGTCGCCGCCGACGCCGAGCTGCGGTGAGAGTCGGACGTGAGCCGACACGCGTCCCTCGTGCAGCCAGTGCCGGGCGCTGCCTCCGTTCACGGAGTTGTGATTCAGGCTCTGCATCCAGGACGACCGCCACGCGACGCCCCCGCTCAACCGGCCCGTCTCCGCTTCGATTTCGAAGCTTCCGTCCAGGCCCGTCGTGTAGTCGAACGGCCGCAGGTCCCACCCGGCGGGAGTGTCGGTGACCGGTCGGAGGGCGGAGTCGAGCGTCCCGAACAGGATCGCTCCCGCCTGCAACCGGGTGCTCACGGTCGGACCCTCCGCCCTGCCCCACAGGGACTCCAGCCGCAGTCCCACGTTCTGGTCGCCGAACTGGTAGGCCGAGTTGTCGTCGTACTCGTACGTCTGGACGACGGACCACACGTGTGCCGATGAACTGCTTCTCGAGAGATCGCGCGTGAGAAGATTCCCCCGCACCGCCAGGGACCCGAACACGTTCTGGTCGCCTGCGTACAGCGACATGTCGAACTCGAACACGTCGAACGCCCCTCGCCGGCGACCGTCGAACGGGCTCCCGTAGTCGATCCGGAAGCGGAAGAACCCTCCGGTCACGTCGTCCCGGAAGTCCGAGTCCGGATTCACTCCCCGGTAACCGCCGTCCAGCGAAAGCCTGAAGTATCCGGGCGTGCGATCGTCCGGATCCGCCGGATTGGGACTGACGCTGAACGCGCGCCCGGAGATGATACGGTTGAATCCGCGCAACGGGTCGAGGAACAGGGCGGCGAACTCGCGGCCGAAACGAGCCGCCCCGGTCGCTTCGTTGCTGAGGACCGCGGAGGATGTGCGGTACAGGGCCTCGCCGAGCGCCATTCCTCCGAACGTCGTGTTGACCACGTCGTTGAACGCCATGGGGTGGCGCTCTCCGCAGCACTCCCACATCAGACTTCCGATCGCCGTGAGAGGAGCGGCCCCCCAGAAGCCGACCCCGTTCGAACGGGCCGCGTTGAAATACGTGCTTCCGTGATACGGGTGGTCGATCATGTTGGTGGCGAACAGGTTGCCGTCGTACTCGAACCCGTTGCTGATGTTGTTCCACCAGGTCTTCGGATAGACGACGGCGAAGTCCTCGTCCCGGACGTAGTAGTTGAGGCTCCAGGTGAAGACGTTGATTCCGACGATCTCTATGAAGGCGAGGACGGGACGCTTCCGAACGCCCCAGGCGTCGGTTCGTACCTCCTCCTGCGCCGGGAGCGGGGCCGCGAGCGTGGCCAGCAGAGCCCACAGGAGAACGGGACGCAGCGCCGCCCTCATTCTTCCCCGCCGGGGACCCGAACCTGGCGTGTCACCGTGCACGGACAGTGCTCCCATCGCCGGCCTTGCGAGACGCTCCCGCGGCGGACATGAGCCCGGCGCACGTCCCTGCTTCCGGGGCTGATCCTGGTTGAAGGGGGCGGGTGCAGAAAGGCCGCGAGCATCCCCTTCCTACAAGAACGAAGCCCCGGTGCAGGGCCGGGGCTTCGTCTTTGGCGTTCGGAGTGGCCTGAGACGTACTTGAACGCTCAAAGCAACCTAGAAACGCGCGAGCCCCCTCAGTTGTGACGACGTCGCTCACTGCCCTCGCATCCTGGCGTTGAGTTCCACGGTCAGGGAGATCAGTGCCACGAGGAAACCGGCGAAGAAGATCGCGCTGCCGAAAAGCGCCGCGTGTCGTCCGATATCAGGCGCGAACGAGAACTCGGCCACCAGACCGAGGATGCCCACGATCGCCCCGGCCCCCGCCGCGACGATGGAGATGAGCCGCACCCACTGGATCCGGCTTGCCGGAGGCAGCTCTTCTCGGAGCAGGCGCCACATCATGTAGGCTACCGTTCCGAGGGCCAGGGCCACCACCACGTAAGAGAAGGGGTCGCCTTCTCCCAGGCCTTCGAGAAGTCGCTGCAGCAATCGACCTTCGTCCATGTGACTCTCCGGCTTCGCAGGGGTGCTTCACGGCCGAGGCGTGGAAAGATACGTGAATGCGAAGCGCCTGACAGCCTGCCGACTGTCCTCCCGATGCACAGCAGGCCCCGCGGGTACCGTCCGCGGAGCCTGCTGCTGATTCAGATCGGCCTGCTGAACGGATTCAGTTGCCGATGCCGAACGCGAAACCGCCGAGGAGGCCGAAGTACTGGGTATCGGTCGCTCCCATGTACCGCCCTTCCGCGTAGATCTCCGTCGTTTCGCCGATCGGGAATCCGATTCCCGCGCCGAACTGGTATCCGAACTTCGTCTCTGATTCCGAGTCGAAGCCTTCGGCCGAGTACCGGTGCACCATCACGCCAGCGCCGCCGAATACGTACGGGTCGATCCCGCCATTCCCGAACGAGTAGTCCACGATCGCCATCGCGCCGTACGGGCTGGTCTTCGAGTTGAGGTCCACACCTTCGACGGAGTGGTTGTTCTGTCCGTAGAAGAGCTCGCCTCCGACTCCGAGTCCGGAATCGCCTACGCCGAACAGCACGCCGCCGGCAGCCATCCAGCCCGTGTTGGCGTAGTCTCCGAAGTCACCCGTCGGGAAGGTCGCACCGCCCGAGACGTAGATCACCTGGGCGTGGACCTGCGAGGGGATGGCGAAGCCCAGGAGGGCCAGCACCGCGAGGAACCGCACTGACTGCTTCGTCATGTTCCGACCTCCGTAGAAGGAATAGAACTGCCCACCCGTACTGCGATGGAAGACCCGGCGAGCTCCGAGGAGCCCGGTTATGCGGATGGGCGAGAAGTTCCAGTTTCCTGGTACGGACTCGCTTTTACGGCGGGACAAGGATCCTACAACCAGATAGAGTACATCAGAAGTCGTTTGTTGACAAGGCTTCAGCGCACAGTCGGTCGCGCGGTCACTGGAGCCCGGGGGCGTCAGGGCGGCTGTGGGCGATGGCCAGCGTGTACGCGACGTAGTACTTCGCGATGTTGCTCACGTAACGGACCGTCTCGCTGCCGACCTCTTTCGCCGCGACGACCTCGACGTTCCCGAACCACTGATTCGGGTCCAGGCCCAGCCGCCGTGCGGTCTGGCGAAGTCGCAGGATCCGGTTCGGCCCCGCGTTGTACGCCGCGAAGGCGAACAGGTGACGGTTCCGGGCATCCAGCGGCAGGTCCGCGAAGTACTGGTCCTGCAGATATCGGAGGTACTTGACACCGGCGTGGATGTTGGGCTCGAGCTCCTCGATCCCCTGGATCCCCACTTGATCCGCGGTGCTCGGGAGGACCTGCATCACTCCGATCGCGCCCACATGGCTGCGCACGGACTGGTCGAGGCGCGATTCCTGGTAGGCCTGGGCCGCCACCATCAACCAGTCGAAATCGTACTGCCCCGCGTAATGCTGGAAGAGCTCCTGCATCGCTTCGAAGCGCTGCCGGTCCTGGTCGGAAAGAGGATCGCGGACTTTCTCGGCATCTTCGAAGTACCGCTTGATCAAGATGTTGCCGAACAGCGTCCCGGCCCTGTGATCGCGGACGAAGCCGTTGAGAGCCTCCGCGAGTGCCGGACTGTCCTTGCGGAAAGCCCACCCGATCTGGCCCCCGCTGGCCAGCGTGAGCTCGGGGTGGAGCTCGATGCCGTCCACGATCTGCTTCCAGAACTCGGCCGTATGACTGTCCATCAGTGTCATCGGAATCGTCCCGGCAGCGACCATCTCGAGCACCTGGTCCGATTCGAGGAAGCCCGGCAGAGACACCAGGTCGATGGGAGGGAGTCCCACCGCAGCCAGGGAGTCGCTCAGGGCGCGCGCTTCGTCCCAGTGGCTGGTTGACTCGCGCACGTGGAGCTCCCGACCTGACAATCCCGCGAGATTCGTCGGAGCCGACACCCCGGGTCCGGTCACCACGATCGTGCTGACTCCCGTGTAGTTCGGAATCGTGAAGTCCACCTCGGCCAGGCGCTCGGGAGTGATGGTGATGTTGCCGGCGGCGATGTCACCGAGGCCGTCCCGCAGCATCGGGATCAGGCGGTCGCGAGGCACGGGCAGGACCAGCATGATGATCGGCAGCCGTCCGTGGCCGGGACGCGCGTTCAGCTGCTTTCCGAGCTCCGTCGCCGCATCGATGACGAGCCCTCGCTCCTCACCGTTCCGGTCGATGTAGAAGTACTGCGGGTTGAACACCGTGAGGAACCGGATCACGCGTCGCTCTTCCATGCCCGGAAGGTCGCCCTTCCACGGCTCGAAGGTGGGCGCGTCCTCCAGGCCCGGGGGCGGCCAGTCGAAGGCCGAGACCGTGGTGGCGGCGGCCGTGTCGATCAGGGCCGGGTTCGCGGTGTCCGGCGCGGCGGTATCCGAGGTGGCCGTCCCGTCGCCCGCCGGGTTCGACGCCCGCTCCCGGTCCGCTTCGCCTCCACAGCACACGAGGGTCGCGATGAACAGCAGCTCGAGACCGATTCGCGTCGGCCACGGACGTCTCGTGCCTCGCATCGGTCGGCCTCCTGACCCCCATGTAGACCCGATCACGCGTTCTGCCTCCGTCCGCCGCGTGGATCGCGCTCCCGCCTCCGCGGTGTCCGGCGAATGACTAGAACGTGAAACCCAGGACCAGCCCCAGCCCGTTCAGCGCGACATCCCACTTGTAGTAGTCGGCGCCGCTGCCGGTCTCGTAGTCGAGGCTCAGGATGCGGTAGGCCAGGCCGAGGGTCACGAGGTCGCTGAACCTGTACCCGAGGGCCGCGTTCCCCAGCCAGGCGAACTGCGACCCGCCCGCGCCGACATCGCCGCGCAGCGAGAACCACCACTTCTGGCCGAGGGGCCGGGTCCAGCGGGCCCCGACGAAGATGTCTCCCCAGTCGTACGTGGTCCCGGACGCCCGGGAGCCGAAGCCCGCGACCGCCGTCTCCCCCAGGTCCTGGATGTAGTACCGGCCGACCAGCAGCAGATCGAACTCGCTCGACAGGCGATAGCCGCCTCCGAACTCCAGGATCCACTGGTTGTAATCCAGGTCGACGGTGACGGTAGCGCCGGCCACCTCGGCGTCCCGCTCCGCGCCCAGTCCCACGTAGTTGACGTCACCGACCAGCAGGAACCTGCTCGTGCGGGCCTCGAAGTGACCCGCTGCCGCGAAGTCCAGGAACCCGGCGAGGTCGCTGAAGCTCGCGTCCACCGACTGTCCGCTGCCTATCGGGACCAGGCCGATCGTGCCGTCGAGGCCGGCGAGCCAGGCGTACGCGGCGGCCTCGTATTCCCACCCCTGTGCAGCGGCGGGCCGGGCGGACGACAGCAGGAGCCCGGCCGCGGCGAGCGTGAGCGCCACACCCGTCATCTTCGGGGAATGACTGGCCACGAGATTCTCCTTCACGTTCAAGGCGCCTATTCCTCCGGAAGAGGCGAGAGGAACAGCCGGCGAAGGCCTGCTTCGCCAAGCTGTCTCCGGACCACGGACAGCACGTTGTACCCGAGCAGGGCGCCCGACAGACAGATCGTATTGGCCCAGATGTGAGGAGCGTCCGCCTGCTTGAGCAATCCCGCCACGGCCGGACCGAAGCCGCCGTACTCGTGTCGGCCCTCGAATCCCTTCTCGAGGACCAGGACGACGAACACGCCGAAGCTGTACAGGACCGTCCGCAGCACGACATCGAACAGAGCAGGCCGTTTCCGCACCCACGCTCCGAGCGAAACGTGCTCGAGCACCAGGACGACCTTGGCCAGCACCAGGGCCCCGATTACGACGAGCGACCACTGGGTGGCCTCGATGTGGT
>CANPVW010000133.1 GCA_947581745.1 Candidatus Benthicola azotiphorus | reverse complement strand
CAGTACAACTTCACATCGGGAGACTTCGGGCAGCAGCTCATCACACTGGATCGAGATCTGCACCGATGGAGGGCGTCATTCCAGTTCGCGCGCTCGCCGAACGGCAACGTCATCTTCTCCGTCGGCGTGCACCTCACGGACGCACCGGAGCTCAAGGGCGACTACAAGCAGCAGACGAACTGAGGCTCCTCGTCGGTGTGGCCGGATTCTTGATACAGCACAGGCGGGATCCAGCCTCGAACCGGCAGGCGACCGTTTCGTGAGAACGGTGTAGAAACTGCTTGCGGATCCCCTGAAACAAGTAGCGAGGCACAGGCCGAGGGCCCTGCTGGGGCAGGCGGCTTCGCTCTGATCGCGACACGGCACCCGCTGACGCGGAGGAACAAGCTCGAATGGCCAGGAACCACCAGCTGAAGAACGAGGCGCGGAGGGCCGAACAGCGGTCCGACTGGGCTCGAGCCATCGAGCTGTACAAGAGCGCGATTCGTCTGGAGGAAGAGGGTGGATCCGGGTCTGACGTGGGTGTCTACAATCGGGTTGGGGACCTCTACCTCCGGCTGGGCGACACGGCGGAAGCGGTGGAGTACTACGAGCAGGCGGTGGACCGCTATGCGGCCCACGGACTGCACAGCTCGGCTATCGCGCTCTGCAATAAGATTTTGCGAATCGCTCCGGACCGCGACGAAGTATATGGGCGTCTTGCCCGGCTGCACGCGTCCACGGGCCTGCTGGCCGAGGCGAGAAGCGCCTTCCTGAGGTTCGCCGAGCGGATGCGGGCGACCGATCGGCTGAGCGACGCGCTGGAAGCCGTGCAGGACCTCGTGAGCCTCACCGGTGACGAGGAACTTCGGACGGCCTTCGCGGACCAGCTCGTCGATGCGGGCCTCGTCGCCCAGGCCGTTGCCCAGCTGCGCCTCCTGTACCACGCCAGGGTGGCCGGTGGTCGTAACGCTCAGGACGTCCGGGAGAGGATCATCGCCCTCGATCCGGAAGCCGATCCGGCGGGCGGCATAGCGCCGCCGGCGCCGCGAGCCATGCCGAAGCCACGACACGAGGTGCCCGAGATCGATCTCCCGGATGCCCGTCCGACGGTGTTCCCGGAGCCGGTCCCCGCTGCCGGGCCCGCGGTTCGTCTTCCTCCCGGTGACTTTCCGCTGGACGCGCCGGCCCCGCCGGCGGAGCCCCGGGCAGGCCCGGAGGGCAGTCCCGAGATCCAGATCGGCGTCGACGGGGGGATCGCCTCGGTGTTCACGAGATTCCGCTCGCAGGTTCGGGAGATCGTGGAGGAGACCGATCACGCCGTGCATTACGATCTCGGGGTCGCGTACATGGGCATGGGGTTGCCGGAAGAGGCGATCGGGGAGTTTCGCCTCGCGATGCAGAGTCCGGCGCTGATGAGCTCGGCTCACGCGCTTCTCGGAGAGTGTCTTCAGGCCGTCGGCGCTCCCGCCTTCGTGGACGAACGGGAACCGGTGCCGGTCGCGGACGAGGAAGGCCTGTTGCCGCTGGCCGAGCCGGACGACTTCATGCTGGGCCAGTCGGTCGATTTGGGTGTACCGGCTGCGGAGGAGCCGGTCGAGGACACCGTTTCGCCCGCCCCGCCGGACGCAGCGGTGGAAACGGTCCGGAGCGCCGGGCCCTCGCGGGACGAAGAAGAGCTGGCGGACATGCTGTTCCAGGCCAGGCTCGCACAGCACCGTGCCCGCGCCGCCACGGAGGAAGGGCGGGCCGATCACGAAGCGCACCTGGACCTCGCGCGAAGCTACGAGCGGATGGGCCTGTCGACGGAGGCGGTGCGGGAGCTGGTGCTGGCTCTCGAAGGACCCGCCGCCGTGAAGGCCGCGGCCCTGGACGTGCTGGAGAGCGTGGCCTCCTCCGAGGGGATCGAGGCATCCGCGATGCGGGAGGCGCTCAATTCCCTGATCGAGAACGGACGCTCCGAAGTCGCCGTGCGCGCCGGCCGCGAATTCGTGCAGCGTCCGAGGATCCGGGAAGCCGATAGACAGGCCGTTCTGTCCGTGCTTCCTCCGGAAGATGCGTTGGAGGCGGGACCGGGCGCCGAGCCCCGGTCGAGCTTCGTGGCGGAGGCGCTGGACGAGCTCGGCGACATCCTGACGGAGCTCGACGGCGCGTCCGTCGACGACCTCCATGACGGATCGGCGAGTACGACTCCCCCCACATCGTTACCGACGGAGGACGATCCCCGCGCGGTGTTCGGAGAGGCTGAAGGTCTCCGGGCTGCCGGCCGGATGGATGAGGCCGAGTCACACTACTACCGGGCCCTGGAGCTGTTCGAGAAGCAGCGAGACGCGATCAACGCGATACGGGCCGTGGATCGGCTGCTCGCGCTCCGCCCGGACGACGTGGTCCTGCACCACCAGAAGAACGAGTTCGCGATCATGACGAACGATCGCGAACTGCTGATATCGTCCTATCTCGATCTCGCCGCCTGCCTCCGACGCCAGAACGGTTTTCGCAGCGCCCGGACCGTGTACGGGCGCATCCTGGACATCGATCCGTCGAACGCGGAGGCGCGGGCGGGCATCGCGGCGGTCGACGCGGATGAGCTGGCGCGCGAAAGGCGCAGGCAGCAGCAAGCTGAACGTCGGGCCGGGCAGGAAGTCAGGAAGCCGGTGCGCCCGTCGGCTCAGGAGAGCCGTGAGCGATCGGTCCGGGCTCCAGGCGAGTTCGACGCGATGTTCGAGGACCTCAGGAGCGAGGACGACGAGACGGAGGACGGCTCGCCCCCCGACTACGAGTCTCACTACGAGCTCGGGATCGCGTTCCGACAGATGGAGATGTGGGATGAGGCGGCGCGCGAATTCAAGGCGGCTCTGCAGGGAGTCGAACAGACGCTTCCGGCCTACGAGAGACTCGGGGAATGCCTGCTCGCCCTGCGGCGCTACGACGAAGCCCGCCGGACCCTGGGTGTCGCCGCCGCCCAACCGGGATCGGAGGCGGAGAAGGCAGGCGTGTACTTCCATCTCGGGGTGGCGCACCTGAGGTCCGGGGACCGGGCTTCGGCTCGGACGTACCTGGAGAGAGTGCTGCAGATCGACCCGTCGAGGGCCCAGGCAGCCCACCTGTTGTCCACCCTTCCCGACTGACGGTATTATCCGGTCGATCCCGCGTCCCGAGGGTGGACGCGGCACGCGAGGACCGGGGAGGCCGATGCTCGACGCTGCCATACCGACTCTGGAAGGCCTGCAGGAGCCGATCGGATCGAGACTTGCGGAAGTACAGCGAGAACTCGAGGCCATGGTCGAGGCGGACTTCGGAGCCGTGAACGAGGTCAACGACTATCTGCTTTCAGCCCGCGGCAAGATGCTGCGCCCGACCCTCGTCCTTCTGAGCAATGCGGTGGGAGGCTCGCCCGCTCGGGAGGCCGTCCGCCTGGCCGCAGTCGTGGAACTGATGCACGTGGCCACCCTCGTGCATGACGATGCGGTGGATCATTCGCCCGAGCGTCGCGGGATGCCCACGGTCAACTCGAAGTGGAGCCATCAGGTCGCCGTGATCATGGGCGACTACCTGTATTCCAGGGCCCTGGTAGAGATCACCACGCTGGGTCGCGTCGAGGCGATTCGTCTGCTCGCCGAGGCCTCGAATCGCATGTCGATCGGCGAAATGCGCCAGCTCGCGGCGCACGACGCCCTTGGAGCCACGGAGGACGACTATTACCTCCTGTGTGATCGAAAGACGGCGTCGCTGATCAGCGCGGCGTGCGAGCTGGGGTCGATGTACGGTGAGCCGGCGTACCAGAAGACGCTGGCGGAGTACGGCCGGGATCTCGGAATGACGTTTCAGATTACGGACGACCTCCTCGACTATAACCGGACCCCCGATGTGACGGGAAAGCCGAGCGGGCTGGATCTCAGGGAGCACAAGGTCACGTTGCCGCTGATCGCGGCCCTCCCGAGACTGGATTCGGCCGGTCGGGCCGCCGTCGAAGACGTGTTCGCCGATCCCAGCCCTTCGAACGACAAGATCGAGCGGGTGGTCGATCTCGTCGCGGATGCGGGGGGGCTCGAGTACGCGCGGCGCAGGGCCCGGGCGTTCGCGGACGCGGCGCGCGGTCGTCTGGCCGCGCTGCCCGACGAACCAGCAGTTCGAGCGCTCGATTATGCCGTGGACTTCGTCGTGGGACGCTGCAAATGACCGTTGATTTCGGAGGAAGACGCCGCCCGTCGGGCAAGAGGGTGGTGCTGATCGTAGCGGGTGGGATGCTGCTGGGAGCGCTGCTCACGGAGCTCATGGCCCTGGCTCTTCCAGCGAGCGCGGCCCGGGAATTCTTCGTGACGACGGTGGCAGCCTCCCTCGGGCCCCTGACCATCGACCTTCTCGTGGTGGCGATGACGGTGGGTCCCCTGGTCATTCGCCTGAACATTCTGAGTGTCGTCGGCATATTACTGTTGGCGTGGTTCGCCAAGTCGCTGCTGTAGGCCTCTACAGGGAAGGAAGAGCCATGTTCGGCAATCTCGGGATGTGGGAAGTTCTCATCATCCTATTCATCGTGTTGCTACTGTTCGGGGCTCGTCGCCTGCCCGAGATCGGCGCCTCACTGGGAAAGGGAATCCGCGAGTTCAAGGGATCGCTGAAGGAGGTCGAGGGCGAATTCAAGGAAATCAGCGAATCCGACACCGCAGCGGGGAAGACCAAGCAGGAAGAAAGCCAGAAGGAAGCGCAGCCCCGCGTCTGATCGGGCCCGCGCGCACCTCACCTCGAGGCATGATGCGATGCGAAGAGGCGGGAGCTTTCGGCCCCGCCTCTTCCCGTGCGCTCGAATCGGGCGTTCGGGTGGCCTGACGGCCACCCCACCCGTCCGCTATCCCGCGGCTGCCGCCCTCTGACTCAGCCGGTCCCTTCGGTCGACGATCGTCGCGGTCTCCCTCAGTCCCTCTATCCACCTGCTCACGTTCATCTGGGCTGCCTGCATCTGCATTTGCGACCTGAGCTGTTCCCTGACTGCGACGAAGAGCTCCGGGTTGGCCTCGGTGCGACTGTCCACTCGGAGGAATACCACCGAGTCGTCCGCATCCAGCGGGCCCGCGGTCTCGCCCACCGGCGTTCCGAACGCCGCGCCGACGGCCTCCGTGTTCCGGCCGAGACCAGCCGCGAACTGCCTGCGCGTGAAGGGACCCGCCGTGCCGACGGTCCAGCCGAGCCGAGCCGCCGCGTCCTCGAGAGACGTCCCGGGCTGAACGCCCGCCCACTGCACGCGCGCGGAATCGAGAGCCGCTTCCCGCCGCTTGTCCCGGGCGAGCGTATCACGGATCTGGTCCCTCACCTCCGCGAAGGTGAACGTCCCGCCCGGCACCCTGCCGCTCACTTCCACCATGTGATAGCCGGCCGCATTCTGGAAGAACTCGCTCACCTCGTGCAGCGGGTTGAGTGGATCCAGCGCCCAGTCCACGGCCACGCCGAGCGCCCCGGCGCCCGGAACGAAGTCGAAGCCTTCCGTGACCGTCACGTCGGTGGCGATCGGGACGCCGACGGAATCGGCCGCGACCTGAAGGCCGTCGATCAGGGCGATTCCCTCGAACTCGTCCATCAGATCGAACATCTCGTCTTCGCCGTCCGGCGAGAGCTCGATCGGGAAGAAGATCTGCGAAACGGACACCGTGTCGCCCGTCCGCTCCGAAACCTCCAGCAGGTGGAATCCCTGGGGCGACAACACGGGCTCCGACACCTCTCCCGTCTTCAGGTCGGCTACGCCATCCGCGAAAGCGGGAAGCAGCTCGCCGGGTCCGAACCGACCCATCATGCCGCCTGCCTCACGCGTGCTCGCGTCGGCCGAGAACTGCGAGGCCGCTTCGGCGAACGACATCGTTCCATCCGTCACCAGCGTGCGCACGGAGTCCGCCAGCGCCCGCACGTACATCGTGTCCCGGGGGCCCGGCGTAGTCTGGAAGCTGACAACGCTGATCGTGGCCGTGGCGGGTCGCTCGAACTCCTCCGCGTGCTCCCGGTAGTACCTTCGCATCTGGGCTTCCGGGACATCGACCTCGAGATTGGCAATCGTCGGGACCGTCGCGAAGGTGACCGTGGCCGACTCGTTGCGATCCCGAAACTCCTGCCACAGCTCCGCATCGCTGACCGCTCCGCCCTGCTGGAGCATCTGGCTCAGCCGGGCACGCGGAAGGATCTGGCGGTAGTAGGCCTCTATCTGCAGGAGGATCTGCTCGTCCACGGTCGGATCCGAGAAGAAGGCCTGGTACTTGGCGTAGTCGAAGACCCCATCGGTCATGAACGCCGGGTAGCGCATCAGGTCAGGCGGAGGCGACAGCCGGAAGGCCTGCTGCACTTCGGAATCCGTGACCTCGATTCCGAGCCGGTCGATCTCCTGCTGGATGAGCACGTCCTGGATCATCTGATCCCAGGCTTCCACCTCGATCTGCCGCGACTCCTCGTCGGTCATCACGGCGTTGCCGCTTGACGCACGGGCGCTGTTCATGGCCTGCTCGAGCGTGTTGCTCCATTGCAGGTAGCGGATCTCCTGTCCGTTCACCACGGCGATCACGGGATTCGCCCCTGCCGCGGCCTGCGTGTCCCGGCTTCGAACCCAGTCGAGCACCAGCCACGCCGCGAACGCGACGGCCAGAAACAGCATGATCCACTTCGTGTTCGCCCGAATCGAGCGCATCATCATACGACCACCGACTCCTTCTATGTCCTGTGACCAGGAACGCGATTCCGCCTGCTTCCGCACCTGCCGCCGGGGCCGGATCTCCCGCCGGCACCGCCACGAATGGAAGCAGCAAAACCTATTCTGAGGGGCCGGGGCAGGCAACATACCGGCCCGGGCGCGTTGACACTGGCGAAGGCCCGCCGGTAACTTCGTCACGTGCCGGACCGGCCGACGATTCCCCTGATGACACGCTACGGACGCGAACCACGCCATGGCTTCTGATTCTCCGACCAGCGACGAGATCCAGCGTTTCGAGGAGCAGTACGAGCGACAACCGGAGAGTCTCGTCTTTGCGCGCCTCGCGGATGCCTACCGGAAGGCGGGGCAGCCCGAGAAGGCGCTCGCCCTGCTGGATGACGGCCTGCTCCGACACCCTGATTATCCGAGCGGTCACATCGTGCGGGCGCGGGCGCTGCGGGACCTGGGACGGATGGAGGAGACGCTGGACTCGTTCCGTAAAGTACTTGAACTCGATGGACATAACCTGGTTGCTATCAGTGAGTTGGCAGGACTTGCCGAAGAGAGGGGTGATCTCGGC
>CANPVW010000132.1 GCA_947581745.1 Candidatus Benthicola azotiphorus | reverse complement strand
CGCTACGCCGAGACCGACCAGATGGGTCGGGCGCATCACATGCAGTACCTCGCCTGGTTCGAGCTCGGGCGGACCGAATTCATGCGCGCGGCCGGGGTGGCATACTCCGACCTCGAGGCACAGGGGGTGCTTCTCCCGGTGTCCAACGTGGATGTCGAGTACAGCAGCCCCGCGGCCTACGACGAGCTCGTCGAGATCGTGACCCGGCTGAGCGAAGTACGTAGCCGGACCGTGACGTTCTCCTATGTGGCGTGCCGGGCCGAGTCGGACGAGGTCCTGGCTTCGGGCAGCACGCGTCTGGTATGCACGGACGCCGAGGGGAGGCCCCGACGTCTTCCCCCGCAACTTCTGGATGTCCTTCATTCCCTCCGGGCTGCCGGTCAGCAGGACGCCGCCTCGTGATTTCAGATCCGGCTCGGAAGCCCCGGCCTTTCTTGCTCGGTCTCGGGCCGGCGGGTAGCTTCCGGCCGTTCGGGCGGTGCCCGGGACGTGGATTGTCCCGTGGCGTCCACGCGGGCCTCGCGGGGCTGGCGCTCCTGGCGCTCGGCGGGTGTGTCAGCGCGATCGAGAGCGGGCCCCCGATCGCGAATCCGGCGGATCTCGCAGCCCGGGTGAGGACCAGCACGAGCGCTTCCGGACCCGCCACCTTGCGCTTCGAATGGACGTACGCGGACCGGCGGGGAAGCGTGGGAGGCCAGGGCGTCGGGCGGTACAATCCTCCCGACAGCCTTCGGGTCGACCTCTTCACGTCGGGAGACGTGGCGATGGCGATCGCCGTAGCCGGCCGTGAGCTGCGCAGTCAGGGCGAAATCGAAGACGTCGAGATCCCGGGTCTGGAGTTCGTCTACGCGATGGCCGGGCTGTTCAGGCCGGGCGATGGGGTGGCGGAAGGCTACACGACTGCCTCCGATTCCGTGCTCGTCTACGGAGGAGTGAGCGACCGCAGGACCTACTTCTACGTGCGGAACGGACGACTGCGCAGAGTCGAAGAGCGGATTCATGGACGTACGGTGCAGCGGGTCAACCTGGAGTGGGAGGCTCCCGGAGCATGGCCGAGCGAGGCCGAATTCAGGGACCTGGAGGAGCACAGCCGGGTGCGCTGGCGCGTTGAGGGGGTCGTGAGCCAGGAGGAAAGTCATCCCGCGCATGTATATGATTTGCCGCGCGTTCCTTAGGCGCCTGACACTTCTGGTGCCGCTCGGTGTCATGGTGGCCGGCTCGGCAGGTTGTAACTATACCTTCGCGGGTGGAGGCGGTCTGCCGTCCCATATCAAGACCGTTTACGTGCCGCCGATCGAGAACCGCACCACCCAGTTTGCGCTCACCCAGAGCTTCACTGAGAAGCTCCTTGATGCCGTACGCCGTAACCTGGGCGTCCAGCTGGCGGCGGAAGCGGAGGCCGACGCGACGATAGTCGCGGAGCTGTCGCGTTACACGGATACCGCTATCAACTTCCAGGGAGTGGAGAACGTGGGCGCCGCCGTCTTTCAGCGACGGGTGTCCATCGTGGCGCAGGTCCAGATCATCGACAGGTCGCGGAATGAGGTGATCTGGAACGGCACTGGAGTAGTGGGAGACGGCGAATACAGCCCCGCCGATCCGGCGGGCGAATCTACGGGCCAGGAAGTCGCCTTGGATAATCTCGTGCAGAAGATCGTGGACGGAGCGCAATCACAGTGGTAGGCCGCGGTCTGCAACTACGAGCGCGGCGCCTCCGCCGCTTCGCCCTGCTTGGGGCGGGTGTGTGGTTCCTGTGCGGCGCGCCGACTGACATCGGTCCCCTGAGCGGTGGTTCGCAGTCACCCGGGGCGGATCCGGTGCCTGCCGCATCGCAGGCTTCCCTGATCGGCGCCATTGGCGATTGGGGAAGCGGCGCCGATCGGCAGCAAGGCGCGGAGGCCGGGCACGGCGTTCAGGACGCGGGCTCGGAGGGCCTGCCGTCTGTCGACGGAGAAGGGCATGGGCCGAGAATCCGCGATGTCTTCTTCGTCCTGATCCTCATTCTGCTGTCGGGCAAGCTCCTGGGCGAGATGGTGGAGCGACGGGGACAGCCCGCGGTTCTCGGAGAGCTTCTGGCGGGCGTGATTCTGGGGGGCAGCGTGCTCGGGGTCATTCCCGACCAGGGCACGGAGATGTACGAGATCATCCACGTGTTCGCCGAGATCGGGGTGTCCATCCTGCTGTTCGAGATCGGCCTCGAGACCGATCTGAAGGAGATGTTCAGCGTCGGCCGGACTGCATCGGCGGTAGCGCTGATCGGTGTCGCGGTACCCTTTGCCCTTGGCTTTCTCTACTGGTACCTGGCGAACCCCACGATCGGAGTGCATCCCGAGGGGATCAGCTTCGCGGTGGTCTCGGTCTTCGTGGGAGCGACACTGACCGCCACCTCGGTCGGTATCACGGCCCGTGTCCTCTCGGACCTCGAGAGGATGCACACGGCGGAGGCCCGGATCATCATCGGAGCCGCCGTGATCGACGACGTGCTGGGGATCGTGATCCTCGCCGTGGTCGCGGGCCTGGCCTCGGGTGCCGCCGTAGGTCTCTTCGCGATCAGCCGGATCTTCCTCTTCGCGGTCGGCTTTCTGGTGCTCGCCGTAATCATCGGTAATCGGTTCGCGCCCGTACTGTTCGACGCCGTTGACAGGATGCGTGTGCGCGGTGTGCTGCTCGTTACAGCCTTCTGTTTTGCACTGGGAATCGCGGCTCTCGCGGATTGGGCTGGCTCGGCCATGATCATCGGGGCCTTCGCGGCTGGCCTGGTTCTCTCGTCCACGAATCAGTTCGATTCCGTCGTCGAGAAGATCGAACCGGTGGCCGACGTGTTCACGCCGATCTTTTTCGTGGCCGTCGGCGCGCCGGTCAACGTCCACCTGTTCATCCCTGGCTCGGCCGATTTCGACCTCGCCGTGCTCGTCGTGGGTCTCATTCTGACGGCGATCGCGATCGTCGGGAAGCTGGTCGCGGGCCTGGCGGTTCGGAAGGCGGAAGTCAGCAGGATCGTCGTCGGGGTCGGGATGGTACCGAGAGGAGAGGTGGGGTTGATCTTCGCCTCAATCGGCCTTTCCGCCGGGATCCTTTCGGGGGCCGTCTACAGCGCGATCTTGATCATGGTCATGCTCTCGACGTTCATCGTGCCGCCGGTGCTCAAGGTCCTGTTTGCGGCCCAACCGAATCCGCCGGCGCCGTCGATCGACGAGCTGGAGGACACCCATTTCTGAGTCGGCCGGCGAGAGGCAGTCCGAAGGCATTCCGGCCCCCGCTCCTGTGCTGGAGCGGGCGGCTCTCGTTCGAACGTACGGGAGGCCTCGCGAGGAACGCCTCGTCTTCACGAACGGAGTATTCGATCTCCTGCATCGCGGGCACGTGGCGTCCCTGGAGGCAGCCCGTTCGCATGGCGACATCCTGGTCGTGGGGGTGAACTCCGACTCGTCCGCCAGGCGGCTGAAGGGTTTTCCGCGTCCATACCAATCGGAAAGAGATCGTGCGGAAGTGCTCGCGGCAATCCGCTTCGTCGATGCCGTCACGATCTTCGACGAGGACACTCCGGAGGACCTTATTAGAGACCTGCTTCCCGATGTACTGGTCAAGGGCGCGGACTACAGGGAGAGCCAGGTCGCCGGTGCGAGGGCGGTGCGGGAAGCGGGGGGCGAAGTGGTCCTCGTCCGATTGGAACCCGGACTATCGAGCTCCGATCTCGTCGACCGGATCCGCTCGTCCAGCTCTCCGTAACCGATCCGAGATTGCCACGAAGGGGTTCTATCAGGTAAATACGTACGCTCGAGAGGCGGCCGGAAAGGTGCGCGCGGAGTGGAGAGCATGAGCACTGGCGGAGGGCGAGCGGGGAAGTGACCGAATCGAACGTATTGCGAGGTTCTTACGGTGCCCTGGCAGCGGGGAATCGTCCGGCGGACCTGTTTTCCCTGATGAAGCCCCGTATCACACTCATGGTGCTGATTACGGCGGGGGCGGGATTCCTCCTGGGCTCTGGCGGCAGCGTGAGCGGCTGGCGCTTCCTCGTCGCTTCGGTCGGGATCGGACTGGTCGCGGGTGGGACGAGCGCCCTGAACCAGGTGTTGGAGCGCGACATCGACGCGCGGATGGACAGGACGCGTGGACGCCCGTTGCCGGCGGGCAAGGTGTCACCCGGCGCGGCCTGGCTGTTCTCCATCCTGGTCTCCTGCATCGGCATCGTATTCCTGGCCGTGTTCGTGAACGCTCTGACGGCCTGGCTGGCGATCGCGGCGCTCCTGACCTACGTGCTCGTGTATACGCCTCTGAAGCGGGTGTCTTCCCTGTCCACGCTCGTGGGCGCGGTGCCGGGAGCGTTGCCGATCATGGGAGGATGGACGGCAGCTACCGGATCCATCGACCCGGGCGCCTGGGCTCTGTTCGGGATTCTCTTCTTCTGGCAGTTGCCTCACTTCCTGGCTCTGGCGTGGATGTACCGGGCGGACTACCGGCGCGGCGGCTTCAAGATGCTGGGTGTTTCCGATCCCGAGGGAAGACAGACCAGACACCAGTCCGTGCTCTACGCCGTGGCTCTGCTTCCGGCCAGCCTGCTCCCGGCGTTGTTGGGGATCAGCGGGGGGGTCTACGCCTTCGCGGCACTGCTTCTCACCGGGATCTACGTGGCCAGCGCCTTCCGGTTCGCGCTGCGGGCCGATTCCCCCACGGCCCGAGGGCTGTTCCGTGTCTCACTGCTGTACCTGCCCGTTCTTCTGCTCGTCCTTACGCTGGATGGAGGAAGTGGGCGGAAGGGAGTCATCGAGGCCCCAAGGGACGCCGCGGTGGTGGTCGGCAGCGCCGCCGCGAACGGCTAGACGTCGCCCGTGACGGAACGGCGACTCCTCCTCGCCACGCGCAACCGTCACAAGTTGCGTGAGATCGAGGGTCTGCTCTCCGGCCTTCCGATTCGGATCCTCACGCTGGATGATCTCGGTCTCGCACGTCTCGAGGGTGAGGACTCTGTCGAGATCTTCAATTCGTTCGAAGAGAACGCTCTCGCGAAGGCACGCTTCTACAGACAGCACAGCGACCTCGAGGTCGTGGCGGACGATTCGGGGCTGTGCGTGGATGCGCTTGAGGGGGGACCCGGAGTGCGATCACGACGCTTCGCGGCGGACCAGCGTCTGCCGGGCGAAAGCGAGGACGCCGCCAACAACAGATTCCTGCTTCAGCAGCTGCGGGACATCGACGCCAGCGGTCGGCGCGCGCACTATCGCTGCGCCCTGGCCTGCGTAGGCGAACGGCGCACCCTGCTCCTCAGCGGCCGCGTCGAGGGAAGTATCGTGCGGGAAGAGAGGGGCAAGGAAGGCTTCGGATACGATCCTCTGTTCCTGCTTCCCGGGCACGGAAGGACCTTCGGAGAGCTGCCGCCGGAGGTCAAGGCCTCAATCAGCCACCGGGCCGAGGCGATCCGTTCGTTCCGGCGCTGGCTGGAACCCCTGTAACCTGAAGAGGAACGGTGATGACGATGCGCTTGAGATCTTTCGGGCGGACCAACCTGGTGCTCCTCCTGTTCGCGGCTACTACCCTCGGAAGAGTCGAGCGAGCGTCCGCCCAGGAGGCCCCGGCGGCCGATCCTGCGGACGTCGCGTCCGTCGACGCG
Organism: Candidatus Benthicola azotiphorus; assembly: GCA_947581745.1. GTDB lineage: Bacteria > Gemmatimonadota > Gemmatimonadetes > Palauibacterales > Palauibacteraceae > Benthicola > Benthicola azotiphorus. The sequence continues at coordinate 528 of CANPVW010000132.1, read as the reverse complement.
ATCTTGGGGGCAGTGTACGACGTGATCTCGGGACCGGCGGGCGCGCCCCGGGATTGGGACCGGATGCGCTCGCTGTTCGTGGCGGAAGCGAGGCTCATCCCGAGTTTCGTGAACGCCGAAGACGAGATCGGCTACCGTTTCATGAGCGTTTCGGAGTGGATCGAGGGCGCAGAGAGCTACTTCGCCGAGAACGCGTTCTACGAAGTCGAGATTCACCGGGTGGACGAGCGATACGGGCACATCGCCCACGCGTTCAGTACCTACGAGTCGCGCCGGGAGGCGGAGGGAGAGCCGTTCACTCGCGGAATCAACAGCTTTCAGTTGCTGTTCGATGGCTCTCGCTGGTGGATCGTGAACATCTACTGGCAGGGAGAGACCGATTCGGAACCGATACCCGAGCGGTATCTCCCCTGACGAGCCCGACCCGGCTGTCGTGGCCGGGTCTGCTGTGCAAGGTCGGTCGCGTGAATCGTCATACAGGGCGGATGCCCCTTCCGGCGATGACGAAAGGCAGACTACCGTGCAGAG
>CANPVW010000131.1 GCA_947581745.1 Candidatus Benthicola azotiphorus | reverse complement strand
CCACCTCCGCATCGTAGTTCTCGATCAGCCAGGGAACCGCCACGGAAGTGTCGAGCCCGCCCGAGTAGGCGAGCGCGATCCTGCGGGATCCAGCCATGTGCGTGCTTCCTCCGGCCAGAGGCCTGTTCAGGGCGAGGCCACCGCCTCGGGCTCCAGCTCCAGCCGGCCCGCGAAGCCGCCCTCCAGCTCGTGCCAGTAGCGGATCTCTTCCTCTCCGTAGCGCCAGCAGAGGAAGATGGGGCGCCCTTCGCGCATCGAATAGAAATCGACCAGGCCCTGCGGGCCCTTGAACACGCAGCCGACCTGGGAAAGCTCCTTCAGGTATCCCTCGAGGCGGGCCGAGATCGCGGCGACGTCCGCCCGCAGCGCGTCCAGCTCTTCCGCGGCCGACGGTCGGCGACGGGTTCGCATGCGGGCTTCCTTGAGCGCCGGGAGGAGCTCCTGCAGACGCGCGTTCTCCTCCACGATGTCCGCCATGATGCGACTCACGAACGGGAGCGTGGCGTTGGCCTCCTGCACCGTGAAGAACCGGATGTCGCTCCTGGGCGTCATGGCTTCGCCTCTTTCGCTCTGTCCTCGGCTCCCGACTCGGCCGGCTCCGGCTGCGAAGCACGGCTCTTCTTTTCGCGTTCCAGCATCCGTTCCAGGTAACGGGCGGCGCGTCCCGCGACGCGGACCCGGCCATCCGACTCGGGCTCGACTTCCGGGAAGTCCAGCCGCAGTCCTCCCACGAGGGAGGCGCCGGCGTTGTACAGCGCCACCGCGACCGCCGCCGTGAGCCCGCCGGCCAGCCCGTAGAGGACCGGGAACACCGCGATCGACCAGAAGCCGAGCCGGGTCAGAATGTTCGGCTCCGTCCCCGGCGGCACCTCCACGCTGGCCGCGACGGCCAGCACGAACCCCACCAGGAACCCGATGAGGCCGTACAAAACCATGGCCAGCTTGAACGCCGACCGGATGCTGATTCTGCGGATCTCGACCTGCATGGATCACAGCATACAACGCCGGACGGACGCCCGCACCACCGACCTGACGTAGCGCTCTCCGCTCCAATACGGGTATTGTGGAGCCGCACGATCCGCCACCCGGAGAACAGAAAGCCGCGCATCGATGAGCGAAGAAAGCACGCCGGTCGCAGAATCCTCCGCCGTTCCGGAAGTCGATCGGGGCGACGCGGGGGCCATGCTCGATCCGGAGGCGGGCGACCGGCTGGAGGCCGAGGACCGCAAGAAGCCGATCCCGGGCGGCGAGCCGGACTGTCCGAAGTGCGGCACGAAGCTGACCCGGCGGGTCGAGCGCTACCCGGCCCCGAGCGGCGGCTCCTCACCGTTCCGCGTGCGGCTCGTATGCCCGAACTCCGCGTGCGGAGCGTGGACGGTGTACCCGTGGTAGCGCCCCAGGCCTCGCTGGAGTACGGCGGGTCGGCCGTGCAGAGCCTGCTGCGCTGGGCGGGCCATTCGGCCCAGGAATACTGGTACTGGCTGGTCGGCGGGGTGATCCTGCTGATCGTGCTGTGGCAGTACGCGAAGAAGTAGACGTCCCTCGCCAGCCTCAGTCGGCCGCGCCGTCCGGGGGTCCTGCCGGGATCCTGGCCTCCGTGCACTTCAGGCCCTGCGCTCCGACCCATACCTCCGCCGCCGCTTCCGCGACTCCGGCCTCCGGGCTTCCGGCCGCCGCGGCGAGCGAGGCCGCCGTCGATCCGTCCACCCGGGCGAGCTCTTCGTCGTCGGGACCCTCGAGGAACTCCACGTACTGGCCCTCGTCCCCGTCCACCTCGAACGCCCACAGGTGCGCCCCGTTCCCGGATGCGGCGACGCCGGCCTCGCGGACCGCTCCCAGGTAGGCCTCGCGGCGCTCCGGGCCGACCCGCCGGAAGCGCACCCAGAGCCGCCGCGGGTGGCTCACGGCGCCTCGTCCGCATCGGGCCATTGGAAGTCACGGGCCCGGAAGCGCTGCCCGGTGACGCCGGTCGACTCGTCCGAGGCCAGGAAGACGAAGATGTCGGAGATCTCGTACGGCCTGGGGACGCCCTCCGGGTCCTCGTCCGGGTACGCCTCGGCCCGCATGACCGTCCGCATGGCGCCCGGATCCACCGCGTTGGAGCGCACCCCGGCCTCCGCCAGCTCGCCGGCCAGCATCTCGGACAGGGCCTCGACCCCGTTCTTGGCCGGGCAGTACGCGCCCCAGTACGGGCGGCCGTGGTCCCCGACGCCGGACGAAAGGTGGATCATCGACCCGCGGGTCGCGGTCAGGGGCCCGATGCAGGCCTTCGCGACCAGGAAGACGCCGGTCAGGTTGACCTCGATCACGGCCCGCCACTCATCGGCCGGGACCTCGGCGATCGCGCGCCGGGACCCGAGGATCGAGGCGTTGTTCACGACCGCGTCCAGGCGACCGAACTCTTCCAGCGTCGCCCGTACCCAGGCGGCGACCTCCGCCTCGTCCGTCACGTCGCATCCTACCACCAGGCACCGTCCGCCTGCCGCGCGCAGCTCGTCCGCCAGGTCCGCCGCACCCTCCGGTCGTCGCGCGCACAGCGACACCGAGGCCCCTTCCGCCACGAACCGCCGTGCGAGGGCCGCGCCCAGCCCCTTCGAACCGCCCGAGATCATCGCCACCTTGCCCGCCAGCTTCATTCGCCTGCCTTTCCCGTTTCCGTCGCTCCCGTCGTGGGAAGCGCCGTTCGTTGACGCCCTCCGTGTCCGCGGCTAGCCTTCGCGGGTCATGAGCGAACCCACCGACTGGAACCAGCCGCCCCGCATCCAGGTCCCGCCGCCCGGTCCCCGGTCGCGCCGCCTCGCGGCACGCCTCGCCCGCGTCGAATCGCGCAACGTCACCTGCCTGGCCGACGACTTCCCCATCTTCTGGGAGAAGGCGCGGGGGAGCAACGTGTGGGACGCCGACGGAAACCGCTACGTCGACCTGTCGGCCGGGTTCGCAGTCGCCGTCGCCGGGCACCGGAACCGGCGCGTGATGCAGGCGATCCGCCGGCAGCTCGGGCGGCTGTCGCACGGCATGGGCGACGTCCACCCGCCCGTCCTCAAGGTGAGGCTGCTGGAGGCCCTGGCCGCCGTGTCGCCGATCTCCGACCCGAGGATCGTGCTGACCTGCTCCGGGGCCGAGGCCGTGGAGGCGGCCCTCAAGACCGCCCGCCTCGCGACTGGCAAGCCGGGAGCGATCGCCTTCGGAGGAGCGTACCACGGCCTGACCTACGGCGCGCTGGCGGCGACGGACCGGGACCTGTTCCGGGCACCGTTCGCCGACCAGCTGAACCCGCACGTCCTGCGCTGCCCGTATCCCGACCCGTACCGGGGGCCGGCCGGAGACGCCGCCCTGGCCCAGCTCGAGGAGCTCCTGGGCACGAGCGAAGGAGAGGCCGTCGGGGCCGTCATCGTGGAGCCGGTCCAGGGCCGCGGCGGAGACGTGGTGCCGCCGCCCGGCTTCCTGCCCGGACTGGCGGACCTGTGCCGCAACCGGGGCCTCCTGCTGATCGCGGACGAGATCTACACCGGGTTCGGCCGCACCGGCCGCTGGTTCGCGTGCCAGCACGACGACGTCACGCCTGACCTGGCGTGCGTCGGGAAGGCGCTGTCCGGCACCCTGCCGATCGCCGCCTGCATCGGATCGAAGGAAGTGATGGACGCGTGGCCCCCCTCCGGAGGCGAGGCGATCCACACCTCGACCTTCCTCGGGAACCCGCTCGCCTGCGCGGCCGCCCTCGCGTCCCTGCGGGAGATCGAGCGGTACGGCCTGGTCGAGCGATCGGCGATCGAGGGCGAGCGCTGGATCGGCGAGCTGAGAGAGGCGCTGGACCGCCACCCTTCCGTCGGCGAGGTGCGGGGCCGCGGCCTGATGATCGGCATCGACCTGGTCGCCAACCGCGAGTCGCGGACGCCGGCCCCGGATCTCGCGGGGCGC
>CANPVW010000130.1 GCA_947581745.1 Candidatus Benthicola azotiphorus | reverse complement strand
CTGGTGGAAGGCCGGCCAGATGTAGTCGAAGAACTGGATCTCCACCACCGGCTTCAGCCCCCGAAGCGCCATTCCCACGGCGCGTCCCACGATGTTGGCTTCCGCGAGCGGCGAGTTGAACACCCGTTCGGATCCGAACTCGCGCTGCAGCCCCCAGGTGACCTTGAACACCCCCCCCTTGCCCTTGACCTCGTCCAGGTACTCATCGCGCGACACGTCCGCCACGTCCTCGCCGAACACCACGATTCGCGGATCGCGTCGCATCTCATCCCGCATGCACGCGTTGAGGAGGTCGACGACCGTCGTGGGCTCTCCCTCGTGGACGGGCTCCGTCGCGAATGCGTCGGAGGTGACATCCACGTCGGGCGAGAACATGTGATCGTACACCGTCCGGGGATCGGGCTGCGCCTGTTCCGCGGCGAGCTCGCTGGCCTCCACGACGCTGACGTCCACCTCTTCGCGCAGGGCCTGCAGCTCGTCCCCGGTCGCCATCCCGGCGCTCATCAGGAACGCCGCCATGTTGGAGATCGGGTCCTTCGATTCCTCCTTCTGGCGCTCCGCTTCCGGCTTGTACATCCGCTCATCATCCGACATCGAGTGGCTGTACGGCCGGGTCACGTGGGCGTGCACCATCGCCGGGCCGCGCCGGGCGCGGCAGTGCTCGACCGCTCTCCGCATGGCGCCGTACGAAGCGATCGGGTTCGTGCCGTCCACCTCGATCACCAGTAGATCCGGGAATCCGGACACCAGCTTCGAGATGCTGCCGCCGGCCGTGTTCACCTCGACCGGGACCGAGATCGCGTAGCCGTTGTCCTCCACCAGGTAGATCAGGGGAAGCCTGAGATTCGACGCCGTGTTCAGCGATTCCCAGAACTCGCCCTCGGACGTGGTGCCGTCCCCGGTCGTGACGAGGACCACCTCGTCGGCATGAAGCTGGACGCCTGCGTCCCCGAGCCCCAGCTCGCCGGCCCGCACTCCCGCCTCCGCGCAGCCTGCGGCCTGCAGGAACTGCGTCCCGGTCGGACTGGAGGCGCTGACCAGGTTGTAGTCGCGGTGGCCCCAGTGCGACGGCATCTGGCGGCCGCCGCTCGCCGGGTCCGCCGCCGCTCCGACCCCCTCGAGGAACATCTCGTACGGCGTGACCCCGAGCTGCAGGGCCAGCGTCCGATCGCGGTAATAGGTGAAGAACCAGTCGTACGCCGGCCGGAGTGCCATGCCGGCCGCCACACCGATCGCCTCGTGTCCCGCTCCGCTGATCTGGAAGAAGATCTTCTGCTGCCGCTTCATCAGGAGCTCGCGGTCGTCGATCCGACGCGAGAGGTACATGGTGCGGTACATCGACAGCAGATCGGCGGGCTCCAGGCCCTTCGCCCCCTCGGGCATCCTTTCGTCCACCTGCCCCTTCGGTGTCGCCATTCCCACCTTCCGATTCACGCCAGTGGCGCGTCGTCGCCCGGCCGCCGCTTTCGAACGGCCGTTCGCGCCCACGCCAGTGCCCGAGAGCGGACCATAATAGCGCCTGCCGTCGAAGCGTACCAAACGCTTTCGGCTCTCCGCCACGTCACACACATTGTCCTGGACCCGAGCAAGGACCCGGTCATGGAAGCCTCCGGCCCCCGTCCCCGGCTGGCCGCTATCGACGTTGGAACCAACTCCATTCGCCTGGTCGTGGCCGAGGTGGACAGCGTGGCCTCGTACCTCGTCCTGGACGAGGAGCGGGTTCAGACCCGGCTCGGAGAGGGGCTGTACGGGACGGGAGTCCTCGGAGCCGAGGCGATGCGGCGGTCGCTCGAAGCCCTCGACCGGATGCGGGCGCGAGCCGAGGGAATGGAGGCCGAGGAGATCCGGGCCATCGCGACGGCGGCCGTTCGCGAGGCCGAGAACGGACAGGATTTCGTGGATGGCGCGGCGCGCCTGGCCTCCGTCCGGCTCGAGGTGATCTCCGAGGAGGAAGAGGCCCGCCTCGCGTTCCGCAGCATCCGGAAGCACTTCCCGCTCGGCGACCGGCCCGCCGCGATCGTCGACATCGGCGGAGGCAGCCTCGAGGTCGTGCTCTCGGCCGGGGGAATGATCGAGGAGACCCACTCCCTGCCCCTCGGGGCCGTGCGGCTGACCGAGCGCTACATCCACTCGGATCCCGTGTCGGCCGCGGAGTGGAAGGAACTTCGCAAGGCCATCGACCGGGTGATCAGGAAGCAGCTCGGGAAGCCGCCGTTCGTCACCCCGGTGATGATCGGGAGCGGGGGCACGTTCTCGGCGCTCACGGCCATCGCCATGTTCGAGAAGCAGGGAGAGGCCGGCCCCGGACAGGGCTACCGGATGAAACGATCGGAGTGGCTGCACCTCACGCGACGCCTGCGCGACGCACCGCTCGAGGTGCGGCAGAAGATCCGTGGCCTCAACCCCGATCGGGCGGACATCATCGTGGCCGGCGCGGCGGCCATCGCCAGACTGAGCCGGTACCTCGGGGCGAGAGAGATCCTCACCCACGAGCGGGGGATCCGGGACGGGCTCCTGCTCACGATGATCGACGAGCGGTTCCCCGAGGGGGAGATGTTGAACGCCGGCGACCGGATCGAATGGGTCGCCCGGTTCGCCCGACGGTGCGGAGTGAACGAGCCGCACGCGGCGCACGTGGCTCAGCTTTCCTACCAGCTGTTCGACGGGCTGGCAGCGCTGCACCGGCTGGGCGACGACGATCGGGACCTGCTCGGCGCCGCGGCTTTGCTTCACGACTCGGGCTACCTGATCGGCCACTCGAAACATCACAAGCACGCCTACCACTTGATCCTGCACGCCGACCTGCCGGGCTACTCGGGGCGGGAAGTCGAGATCATCGCGAACGTGGCCCGCTACCACCGGCGGGCCCACCCACGGAAGAAGCACCCGAACTTCGCCCGCCTCGAGCCCGCCGATCGGCAGAGAGTGCGGATCCTCGCCGCCATTCTCCGGCTCGCCGCGGGGCTGGACCGCACGCACACGCAGGCCGTGCGAGCGATCCGCGTGGAAGGGACGGACGGGCCGGTCCGCCTCGGCGTGGCGGCCGATGTCGAGCCGCAGGTCGAGATTTGGGACGCCGTGCGGAGAACCGACCTGTTCGAGGAGGTGTTCGGTTCGGAGGTCGAGCTGGAGTGGCAGCCCGTCGTTACGACGGCTTCTCCGTCCTGAGGTCGACCGATGGAAGCGCTGCCCGGGCCATCCGCTTCGCGAAGTAGTACACGCGCTTGAGACTCTCCAGCACGTCCACTTCGAAGGTGTAGGTGGGAAGCCGGCCGGGCTCGTGAGCCACGAGCCGATGGGCTTCGTGTATCGCCGCGGAGCTCGCCAGCCGGTTGATCTCCCCCTTCATCCCCACGACCTCGGCCGCGGCCGACTCGTTCTTCTGCGACACGGCGAGCAACGCCATGTCGAGCGCCCGGCTGACGGCCGCGTGGAACTCCTCCAGGACGCCCGTCGTGGCCTCGCTGACGTGCACTCCGTCGTCCAGGCGAGACCGGCCGAGCCGCACCAGGTTGGTCTCGATGACGTCCCCGATGTTCTCGAGGTCGTTCGTCGCCTCCAGCAGCTTCATCAGCTCTTCCGTCTGCCCGGCCGTCAGCGTCTCCTGGCTCACCCGCCCGAGGTACGTCACGATCTCGCCGTGAAGCCGGTCCACTTCGTCGTCCCTCGCCGAGAATCCGCCCAGCTCCTCGCGATCCCCCTTCACGACCGCCGGCAGAATGTCCTTCAGCATCTCGCCCACCCGGTCTCCCATGTTCAACATCTCGAGGCGGGCCCGGTCGAGCGCGAAGGCGGGAGTGCGGAGGAGGCCGTAGTCCAGGTACTTGATCTGCACGCCGTGGTCCCCGTCCTTCCGGTCGGGCACCAGGCGCCGCACCAGCCACACGAACGCCCCGCCGAAAGGCAGGAAGAGAAGCGTGTTGGCGACGTTGAACAGGGTGTGCGCGTTGGCGATCTGCCGGGGGGTCTCCGCGGCGAGCCGGGCGACGCCGGCCAGCTCCGGGTGGGCGGGAGACACGCGCACCGTCATCCAGATCAGCTCGGGGATCAGGAACACCCAGATGAGCACGCCCACGACCTTGAAGATCAGGTGGATCACGGCCGCCCGCCGGGCCTCGCGAGGCCGGCCGATCGACGCGAGAAGCGCCGTGACCGTGGTCCCGATGTTGGCGCCGAGAAGGAGTCCGATCCCGGCCGGCAGCGAAAGGAGCCCCTGGCTCCCGAGCACGATGATGATCCCCACCGTGGCCGCGGACGCCTGTACGAGCGCCGTGAACAGGGCTCCGATCAGGATCCCGAGCCACGGATTCCGGAGGCCGGTCATCAGATCGAGGAACGGAGGCCAGGTCCTCAGCGGGCGCATCGCCTCGCCCATGATCCCCATGCCCAGAAACACCATCCCGAGGCCCATGATGGCCGCGCCGATCTGCCGCGTCATCTCGCGCCGCGCCAGGAACAGCGCCAGGAAGCCCACCGCCACGAGGAGCAGCGAGTACTCCTTGATGTTGAACGCGATGATCTGGGCCGTGATCGTCGTCCCGATGTCGGCCCCGAGGATGACGCCGACGGACTGGCCCAGAGTCATGATCCCCGCCGAGATGAAGCCGACGACGAGGACGGTG
>CANPVW010000129.1 GCA_947581745.1 Candidatus Benthicola azotiphorus | reverse complement strand
CGGCATCCTGGTATTCGCGAACTGGGGCCGTCCGCAGGCCGAGACCGGTATCTGGGCCGCGATCTACGCCGCCCGCTGGGCGGTGACCGGTGCCTTCGCCTTCGGGCTCGGCCTCGTGCTGACGTCCTGGTTCGGCCTCTCCCTGATGGCCTTCGCCTGGCTCGTCGGAGTGACCGCGCTGGCAGCGCTCCGGTGGCCGGACGCTCCCGTCATCGCTTTCCTCGTCGGAACGGCGGCCCTGAGCACGGTGGCGGCCCGGGATCGTGGGGAGATCGGCGCCTGGTTTGCGGCCACCTGGGGATTCGCGAAGCAGATTCTGCCACTTCTGCTGATCGGAGTGCTGGTCGCCGGGCTCGCGCTCGGCAGGCCGGGCCACGAGGGGCTCGTCCCATCGGATTGGATCGCGAGTGCGGTAGGAGGCAATTCCCTCGCCGCCAACGCGTTCGCCTCCGTGGCCGGCGCGCTGATGTACTTCGCCACCCTGACCGAAGTGCCCATCCTGGAGGGCCTGATAGGAAACGGCATGGGAAGCGGCCCTGCGCTTGCCCTGCTGCTCGCCGGCCCGGCGCTCTCGCTCCCCAGCATCCTCGTCGTGCGCAGCGTCATCGGCTGGAAGAAGACCCTGGCGTACGTGGCGCTCGTGGCCGTGGCGGCCACGGCGAGCGGGCTCGCCTACGGAGCCATCGCGTGATTCAACTCATCCATCTGGAAGCGATCCCATGAAGAAAGTGCAGATCTACGGAACCGGCTGTCCGAAGTGCCGGGCCCTCACCGCGAACGTGGAGGCAGCGGCCCGGGAACTCGGCATCGAAATCGAGCTCGACAAGGTCACCGGGATCCGGGACATCGCGGCGGCAGGCGTGCTGATGACGCCCGGTCTGGCCGTCGATGGGGAGATCAAATCCACCGGGCACCTGTTGTCCGTGCAACAGGTGAAGAATCTGCTCACGTGAAACGCCGGCTGGCCGGAAGCGGACCCGGTCAGCTACAATCCGCGGCTCGACGCAAGCGGAATCACAGGCAGGAGTCATGAATGGGCACGATCGAACTGAAGATCGACGGCATGAGCTGCGAGCATTGCGTGGCGCGGGTGAAGAAGGCGCTGGCGGCGGTGAGCGGCGTGAGTTCGGCGGAGGTCCGGCTCGATGCGGCGTCCGCCACCGTCACGGGCGACAACGTGAGCTTTGACGACCTGGTGCAAGCCGTCGACCGGGCGGGCTACACGGCCTCTGCCGCCTGACGGCGCGACGTTCAACGGAGGTCGGCGGGAGAGGGCGGGTGGCGGGACCTGAACCGGTCAGGTTGGTGTAGCCCCGGTGGAAAGTCGGGCAGGTCGGCCGCCCGGAAGGGGTAACGAAAAAGAAACCTGTAGCGTGAAGAGAAGCAGCGTCGCCGTCATTCTGACCGCCGGTTGCCTGTGCGCCGCAGCCCCGCTGCGAGCTCAGGAGGCGATCCGTGTCCCCGAGGTCCCGGCCGCGAGCGGTTCGCTGTTCCGCACCTCGGACCTCGTCTACGCCGGGATCTTCTTCGGCAGCCTGGCGGCGATCTACCCGGTCGAGAGCTTCGACGAGGCGTTGAGCCCCGGTCAGCCGCCCGCGGGACTGCCGGGCTCGGTCTTCGCCGCCGGTAACCTCACGGGAAATGCGCTGTTCGCCTACGGCGTGAGTGGGGCGACGTTTCTCGCGGGAAAGGCGCTGGGCCAGGGACAGGTGGCGCGCATCGGCCTGCGATCGCTGGAAGCGCTGTTTCTATCCGACCTGATCGTGACGCCGTTCAAGTTCTCCGTCGGACGACAACGACCCGGTGGCCTCGATCCCGATTCGGACGAGTTCGACCCCTTCGCGATGACTACCGAATTCTACTCGTTTCCATCCGGCCACACGGCGCACATGTTCGCCCTCGCTTCGACGCTGTCGCGTGAGCTCGGCCGCCAGGCTCCGTGGGTGCCGTACGTGGCCTACTCAGCGGCGGCGCTCACCGGTGTCAGCCGGGTCGTGCGGCAGAGACACTGGGCGACGGACGTCCTCGCGGGTGCCGCGGCCGGGCTGTTCGCGGGTCACTTCATCGGCCGGCTGCACGGCGAGGACCCGGGGAGCTTCCCCATCACGCCCGTAATCGCGGCCGGCGACGGTGGCGTGTACGCGGGCGCGAACATCCGCGTTCGATAGCGCACGGCCCACGGCGCCTGCAGAACGGCGTGCCGACGTTCAGGCCGCCGGGGCGGGCCCCTCCGCCTCGCCTTCCCGGCGAAACCACACGAAGAACTGGATCGTGATCGCGGTCCACAGGATGAGGCCCCCTCCCACCTTCATGAGCAGCCCTGCGAGCTGCTGGTCCTCGCGGGGTCCGAGGATGCCGACGGGCGGGGCGAGCTCGTAGATCCCGTAGAATGGCAGCTCGCCGAACGTCAGGAAGGCGTAGGGCAGGGTGTTCACGAGAGTACAGAGAAACAGGTACCCCATCTTGAGCGGGTATCCGAAACCCGGTCTCTGCGGCACGGGCGCCACCACCGGCCACCAGAAGACCAGGCCTCCCAGCAACCACAGAGTGTCGAGGGCGAATGACCCGAGCGGCGTGACCATCAGGCCGTCCACCACAGACGGCAGGTGCGTGTAGTACAGGGTGACCTGGAAGATGGCGAGCGCGATCAGCGGATGGGTCAGGAATCGGAGGGCCCGAACCGTCCGGGCTCGTGACGCCAGCCGCCGCCACGCGCCGGCCGGAACCCCGAGAAGGAGGAGCGGCGGCGCCACCAGCGCCGTGAGCAGGTACTGCAGCATGTGCGCGGAGGCCAGGTAGCCGGCCAGGGCGCCCACCGGCCAGTCGAGCGCGATCCACAGGGCGAGGACGCCTCCGAACCACGCCCGGGTCTCCTTCTGGATGCGCTCCCCGCCGCCGGCTCGCCTGAGGCTCCAATGCAGGACAGCCAGGAGCACGACGAGCACCCACACTCCCGGAAACGGCCGGGGATTCGAGGTCCAGGCCGCCGTCTGGGCGGAACACCACCACTGCAGCCCGCTCACTTCTTCAGGAGCCGGGGAAGGTCGTGCTTCCAGTCCGCCTGGCGCGTCCCGAACGGGTAGATCACCCGGAAGCCGTCGCCCGGCGGGAAGGCGATCACCTGCGAGGCATGTCCCACCGGGTAGTCCGGACCCGCGGTCGTGTCCCGGATCGCCGCGGGCAGCCCGAGCCCCAGCATGATGCTGTCCACCCGGGCCTCGGTCCCCCGGAGACCGACGAACGAAGGGTCGAAGTTCGAGAGCCACTCGCGGAGGCGCTCCGGCGTGTCGCGCTCCGGATCCACGGTGACGAACACGATGGACATCCGCCGCTGCTCCTCCACGCTCAGATCCCGCTTCACCGCCGCGATGCTCGCCATATGCACGGGGCAGACGTCCGGGCAGAAGGTGTAGCCGAAGAACAGCAGCGCGAGCTTGCCCTCGGTCTCCGCCCGAAAGTCGAAAGCTTCGCCGCGGGCGTCGGTGAGCACGAAGTCGGGACGCGGATCCGTGTCCTCCAGCAGGATTCCCCGATACCCGGTGGTCCGCGCACGCTCTTCCGCCTCCGACCGCTCCGGCGCCTCGACCCGACAGGCCGAGAGCAGACCGAGGCAGGCCGTGAACACGACGATCGCGTGGGCGCGCCCGGCGACCCCACCAGTGCTGCGACGGACTCGTTTCATGCAGCCGGCAACCTAAGCGGAGGTAACCCCGGAGGCCACGAGAGGTCTGCCTTGCGGCAAGCCCGGCGGGAACGGGAACGGTGCAGCGGGGTTCGAATCGTGTCGCGATCGATCCCCGAACTCGAGCTCCGTGAGTGAGAACAGTGGTGGAAACAGCCGACAGCGAGCGGAGCGCGCGGGCGCGGGACCTGACGTGGACGATCCTCCGCATCATCGTGGGCCTGGCCTTCATGACGCACGGACTTCCCAAGCGCTTCGGCTGGCTCGGCGGATTCGGTGGCCCCGGCGAGGCGGCGGAGCTGATGTCGCGCTGGGGCATCGCCGGCGTGCTCGAGACGTTCGGCGGCATGCTCATCGTGCTCGGCCTGTTCACGCGGCCGGTGGCGTTCATCCTGGCCGGCGAGATGGCGGTCGCCTACTTCTGGATCCACGTCCCCCGGGGCGGCCCGTGGTGGTGGGAGAACGGCGGCGAGCTCGCCATGCTGTTCTGCTTCACGTACCTGTTCTTCGCCGCCTGGGGCGGCGGGCCTTTCAGCGCGGACGCCTGGATCGCGAAACGGCGCGAGTAGCACCGCCCCGGCTCATTCTCCCGCCTCGGGGATCGGCCCCATGGCCGCCCGCTCCGCCCGGGCCCAGTCCACCAGGACCTGCCGCTCGGCGTCCGTGAGACGGGCCTCCGGGTGCAGGGGCAGGTAGATCTTCAGCGGCATTTCGCCCTCCGAGACCTTCTCCTCGAGCTCCTCGAGCTTGTGGTCGCGCCGGCGGTCCGTGTAGTCGCCCCACTCCGTGAAATTGAGCTCGCTCCTGCCCTTTCTGACGTCCTTCACGACGAGCCACGACGCCGGCGCCACCCGGCTGTACCAGGGCCACTCGGTCAGGTTCGAATGGCAATCGTAGCAGGAGCCGCGGAGCAGCGACCCGATCTCGTCCGGGGTCTGGATCTCGGCCGTCACCGGAGGATTGTCGCGGCGAACCGGCACCAGCTGAATCGCGATCACGAGGAGCCCGGTCATGACGAGGATCCTGTTGCGCTTGCTCATTCATCTCCCTCGGTTTGTGTGGTCGCTCGAACCTGCCGCTTCAGGCGCGCGAGGATGGCCCCCATGCCACGAAGTCTAAGCGCCGAAACTACTTCCTGCAGCCCCATCCCGGCGTAGAAGTCGGCCGGCACGGCGAGTATCGCTTCCCGGCGCTCTCCCTCCAGGCCCTCCCGGAGGATTCCTGCGAAGCCGCGCACCGTCGGCGCTTCGGGCGGACAGTCGAAATACAGGTGGACGGCCCCGTCCCCGTCCACCTCGGTCGCCAGGAAGAACGGCGTCTGGCACTCGTGCACCTGCTCCATCCGATCCCGATGCGCAGCCAGGTGGTCGGGCAAGGGCGGGACCCTGCGCGAGAAGTCGAGCAGCGCCTGCACGCGAAGCTCTCGCGGGGCGGAAGCGAACTGGTCCACGATCTCCTGCAATTTCCCCGGCATCGACATCCGGCTGAACCTCCCGGCCCTCGGATGGGTTATCTTTATTGAAGCGCTGTTCGCGCACGACGAAAGTGGCACGACAACCCGGGAGTACGCTATGTCCACCCCCCAGGATCCATCGACCCGATTTCAGCAGTTCGCGCATCCCGAGAAGCTCGTGTCCGCCGACTGGGTCGAGGAGCACCTGGCGGACTCCTCCGTGGTCATCGTCGAGTCCGATGAGGACGTGCTGCTGTACGAGACCGGACACGTGCCCGGTGCCGTCAAGGTGGACTGGCACGCCGACCTCAACGATCCGCTGGTGCGCGACTACCTGACACCTGAGCGGTTCGCGGACCTGATGTCCCGCAAGGGGATCTCCCGTGATCACACGGTGGTGTTCTATGGAGACAACTACAACTGGTGGGCCGCCTACGCCCTCTGGGTGTTCACGCTGTTCGGGCACCCCGACACCCGGCTGATGGACGGCGGACGGCAGAAGTGGGTGGCGGACGGGCGACCGATGACGACGGATGCGCCGGAGCGCGCCTCCGCCAGCTATCCGGTGGTCAATCGCGACGATGGGCCCGTGCGGGCTTTTCGCGACCAGGTGTTCCGTCATTTCGACCGGGGCGGACGGCTCGTGGACGTGAGGTCTCCCCAGGAGTATCGGGGTGAGCTTCTGCACATGCCCGACTACCCTCAGGAAGGAGCTCTGCGCGGCGGTCACATTCCCGGCGCGGCGAGCGTGCCGTGGAAGCGGGCGGCGAACGACGACGGCACCTTCAAGTCGGCCGAAGAGCTCCGCGCCATCTACCTGGAAGAGGTCGGCCTCGATCCCGACGAGGAAGTGATCGCCTACTGCCGGATCGGGGAGCGGTCGAGCCACACGTGGTTCGTGCTCACCCACCTCCTGGGCTTCCCGCGCGTCCGCAACTACGACGGATCGTGGACGGAGTGGGGCAACCTGGTGGGAGCTCCGATCGAGAGGTAGGCCGCCCGCTTCAGGACGGCGGGCGTCCGGTGGCAGTGAGCACGCGGTACTCCCGTCCGATCCGCCACGCCACGGCGAGCCACGCGAGCACCAGCACGAGGTTCAGCCAGGCGAAGTAGCGGATGTCCGTCCCGAAGGCGTTCACGATCACGAACACCGTCAGGCCCGCCAGGGTGTCCCCGACTCGCTTCGAGAACGCGTCCGTCACCTGCTTGGCCTTGTACTTCTGCTCGCGCGTGGTCGGCAGGAACAGCGCCTGCTGCACCGTGTTCTGGAGCGAGTAGTCCGTCGCGTTCTCGGCCGTCTTGGCCCACCGCACGTATTCCAGCACCGGATACAGGACGATGAGCGAGTACGAGCCGAGCGCGATGATCGGCAGGATCATGATCGCCACGTGGACGCCGACGTACTTGATGATCCGGGATACGAAGAACAGCTGCGTGACGAGGGTCGCGATGTTCACCCAGTAGTAGAAGCCGGCCCGGAAGCTCCCGGCGTACTCGCCCACGGTGAGTCCGCCGGTCGGGTCCGCGGCCACGGCCTTCTCGGCGCCGTTCGCGATCAGGAAGTTGAGCAGGTTCTCTCCGTTCGTGTTGACCCAGTTGAGGAGCAGCACGAGGATGGCGATGTACAGCAGGTAGCGGGTCCGGAAGACCAGCGCGAAGGCTCCGCGTCCCCCTGCCGGCACCGTGTCGGGGGCGTCCGGCGGTCTCCTCTCCTGCTCGCTCCTGGCCTGCGCCTGTTTCTCCTTTTCCAGCGCCTCCAGCAGGGCCTCGCGCAGGTTCTTGAATTCGCCGGTCTCGAGTCGGAACTCGCCGGTGGCCGCCGGCGCGAAAGCCGTGCTCGTTCCGATCGCGGCGGTTCCTTCCGTGCGCCGGCGCTCGCGCTCATCCACCCAGTTCGTCAGCCCGAGGCTGACGACCAGCAGACTCCCCGCCAGGAGCATCGGCAGGTAGAGGCCCAGGGGCTCGATCATCCTCCCTACCGTGACCGCGCCGACGATCGCACCGACCGCACCGCCCACCTGCACGATCGGGAACAGGCGCTCGCCCTCGGCGTTCGTGTACAGGTCGTTCGCGAAGCCCCAGAACTGGGCGACGATCATCGCGTTGAAGATCCCGATCCAGATGTAGAATGCGATTCCGATCCGCGCCCCCGCCTGTCCGGCGATGAAGAAGACAAGGCAGCAACCGGCGAAGAACAGAGTGACGACGTTGATCAGGCGCCGGCGCGGAAACCGGTCGGCCAGCTTGCCGTAACCGGCGATCACCGGGATGAGGATGAAAGCCATGGCCGCGGCCATGTACGAGGCGAACGCCGGGCCCTGCTCGCCGATGATGAGCCCGTCGCGCAGGGGCTTGAGGATGTAGTAGGCCGTGAGCAGGAGGAAGACGTTCGCCGCCAGGATCAGGACGTTCGCGCCCTCTCCGGCGCGCACCTCGGCGAACAGGCACAGCACCCGGTCGAGCGCGCCGCGCTTGAGACCGCCGTTCAGGGCCGCCTCCTCCCTGCCAGGGGCCGCCTGAGGGCGGCGTCAGCTCGCGTCGGCACCCGGCGCGATCGCAGCGGCGAAGTCCGGTTGGGCGAACAGCTCCCCGAGGCAGTCCTGGAAGGCGTCCAGGAAGGCATTCGGCCGGATTCGGGTGAGCCCCAGGGTCTGCCCCCGGGCGAATCCGCTGGACGCTCCCGTGAACACCATCGAACCGGACTCCACGTCGTACATCTGCCAGTCCACGGTCAGCCGGACGTCGTACGCGCCCGAGATGGAGATGCGGTTCAGCGTTCCCGCGAGCCGGTATCGTACATCCTCGTAGAGCCCTCCGACGAAGTCGAGCTCGGTCCCTTCGTTCAGCACGGGCAGACCGGCCAGCTGGAGGCCCTCGACGGAGATCAGCACATCGGTGCCCCCGCGTTCCAGCAGCGTGTGCTGGGCCTGCCACCGATAGACGGTGGGAAAGCGGGTCGTCCCGACGGCCTGCGACTCGCCCAGATACTGGTTGTGGGGAAGGTCCGCCACGATCCCGAACATGTCGACGCCCCGGTCCAGGGCATCCGTGATGGAGAGACTCGGACTCGCCCCGGTCGTGGCCGATGAGCAGGCGCAACAGACGAGTCCGGCCAGCAGGATCCGCGACTTGTGAAACATTGGAACCTCCTTGTCGAAAGGTGCGGTGCTGCAAGCTAGGGCTCGGGTGCCGTTCAGTCACTGCCCGCCCCCCGAAGCCGGCGTCCACCGGTTGTGCGAAACGGGCAAGGGCCTCAAGATCCCCCCGCTGGGAATACGGGAGAACAGGTGGACGACATGGCATGGAGTGGCCCTGATATGAAAGCGTTCCGGATTTCGACCGGCTGGCTGTTGCTGTTCGCCAGTCTCGCAACCTCACCTGGATCCGCCCTCGCGCAGCAGGAACCCGCTGCCGATCCCATGCCCGAGCTGCTCAACCGGCTCGGAGACGTGGAAGGGAGGATCGGCTACCTGCAGATGCGGCGCGACAGCGCGGTCGGGGAAGACGTCGAGCTGTTCGAGGATCAGCTCATCCGGCGCTGGCGTGAGCATCACGCCCTGCTCGAGGAGCTGGTCGCCGCGACGCAGAAGGCACGCGAGGACGGATCCGAGGAACTGGACGTGACTGAACGGGTCCGTGCGGCGCTGGAGCAGGAGTTCGGCTCCATCACCCGGCGCGCCGAACACCTCGACGGACGCATCAGGCAACTGCGCGTGGCACGGCCGGACACGCCGGCGGCGCAGCTGTTCGATCTCGAGGTCCAGCTCACGGAGCTGAACGCAGCCCTCGATGAGCTCATCGGGGCGGCGGCAGCGGACATCAAGTGGGCGGAGGTCGTGAACGCCGAGCTCGGACCCGATGTCGGCCTGTTCGACCATCGCCTCGCGGATCGGGCCGCGACCATCGCCGCGCGGATCGAGCTGGCGCGAGACCAGCGGGCCGCGCTGGTGCGGCGATCGGCGAAGGCCGGGGCCGACACGGTCACCATCAAGGAGGAGATCGACGCGCTCGACGAGAAGCTGCACGGCACGACGACGAGCCTCCAGTCCCTGGTCCGCGTGCTGGAGACTCGAGATCTCCCGACGGACGGCTACCGCCGCCTGCTGCTCGAGACCACCGGTGACATCGGCGAGGACATCCTCAATCCGAACGTGGTGGGTGGCGTCGTCGCCGACCGCTGGCAGAAGATCCTGGACTGGCTGCGCCAGAACAGCGCCGGGATCCTCGTGAAGCTGGCCACCATCCTGCTGGTGCTGTTCGTGTTCGGGGTCCTGGCCCGGCTGAGCCGCCGGCTCGTGCAGCGGGCCCTGTCCGCGTCCCCCGTCGAGACCACGGAACTCCTGCGCCGGCTTCTGGTGGGCATCGCCGCGAAGCTGGTGTGGCTGCTCGGTCTGCTGGTCGTGCTGGCCGTGGTCGGGGTCGACGTCGGACCGATGCTGGCGGGCCTCGGGATCGCCGGCTTCGTATTGGGCTTCGCGCTGCAGGACACGCTCTCGAACTTCGCCTCCGGACTGATGATCATGTTCTACCACCCGTTCGACGTCGGCGACTACGTGGCGGCGGGGGGCGTGAAAGGCGTGGTGCACTCCGTGTCGCTCGTCTCCACCGTGATCACGACACCGGACAATCAGGTCATGGTCGTCCCCAACAACAAGGTGTGGGGCGACGTGATCAACAACGTCACGGCGCAGGACCAGAGGCGCGTGGACCTCACGTTCGGGATCGGATACGGGGACGACATCCCGAAGGCTCGCGCGATCCTGGAGGACATCCTCAAGAGCCACGACCTGGTCCTCGACGAGCCGGAGTCGGTGGTGCGAGTGCACGAGCTGGGGGACTCCTCGGTGAACTTCGTGTGCCGCCCCTGGTGCCGGACCGAGGACTACTGGGCGGTCTACTGGGACGTCACAGAGGCGGTGAAGCAGCGATTCGACGCCGAGGGCGTGTCGATCCCGTTCCCGCAGCGTGACGTTCACATCCACCAGGTCGGCGGTACGGACGACGCATGAGGCTTCAGCTCGCCGGGGTCGGCCTCGTCGCGATCTGCGCCCTGCTGGGAGGCCCGGTCGGCGACGCGGAGGCCCAGGCTTTCGACCCGGGACCGTCGCCGGCCTGCGTGGTCCCGGACTCACTCACTCGCGCGCTGGAGAGGATCGCCCGGCGCGTGGGGAGCGACATCGGCATCGGGGCGCTGCACATCGAATCCGGGATGACGGCTTCGGTCAACGGGCACGTGCGCTTCCCGATGGCGAGCGTATCGAAGGTGCCCATCGCCCTGGCGTTCCTGCGACGCGTCGACCTGGGGGAGGTTTCGCTCGACGGGCGGCTCCGGGTGCCGATCACGGACTTCAGGCCGGGAAACAGCCCGTTGGCCTCCTGGTCGGGCGGCAGGCCCGTCACCGTGTCGGTGGACAGCCTGTTCAAGCTCATGATCACCGTCTCCGACAACACGGCGACGGACGTGATCCTGCGGATGGCCGGCGGCCCGGAGGCCGTCACCCGGCGCCTGCGGGAGCTCGGGATCGAGGAGATCGACGTGGATCGCTCGGAAGCCCGGACGTTCGCGGACCTGGTGGGAATCCCGGACACGGTGCCGGAGGGGGAACTCTACCGGTACTCTCATTTCCGGATGCGGGACGCCCTTCCGGACTCCGTCAGACAGCAGGCGAGACTCGCTTACGGGACGGACTCGAGGGACACGGCGACGCCGGATGCCACGGCCCGGCTCCTGGCGGCCGTGTGGGAGGGCGCGGGGCTGTCGCCGGGGTCGCGTGACCTTCTGATCCGGCGCATGGAGGAGAGTCGCTCGGGTCCCCGTCGAATCCGCGGTCTGCTGCCCCGCGGGACGCCCGTCGCGCACAAGACGGGCACGATGGCCGGCGCCATCAACGACGTCGGGATCGTCAGCCTTCCGGAGGGAGCGGGTCACCTGGCCATCGCGGTCTACGTGAACACGCTGTACCGGACGACCTTTCGGCGGGAGCGCACGATCGCGCAGGCTTCCCGGGCACTGTACGACTACTTCAGCGAGGCGGCCGTCGCGGGCCCGCTCGCCGCCGCGGCCTGCGCGCACGGTCAGCCGCGCATGATGACGCCGGCCGGGGGCTGAGCGGCGCCGCCTTCCTGCCGCCTGCGCTAACCCCCGAACCAGCTCTCCAGGCGCTCGGCCTCGAAGCGGTGCTTGAGCTGGGCGTGCTCCGCCGACTCATCGGCGAGCGCGATCCGCGGCTCGGGCCGCGAGTAGAACTCGCCCTCGATCAGCGCGGCGGTCGAAGCGCTCATCTCCAGGAAGCAATATCCCCTGCCGTCGAACGGCTCGGGGGCCTCGGCGCCCGAGATCCGGGCCGCGATCGCCGCCGCCACTCGCTGGCCTTCCAGGTCCGCCATCACGCCGGCCTTGGGAAGCGGCAGTCCGTTGGCCAGAGTCACCTTCGTCACGTCCCCGATCGCGAACACGTCCTGGTGCCCGGTCTCGAAGGTGCCCGGATCCACGGTCACCCAACCGCCGGGTCCCGCGAGGGCGGAATCGGCGATCACCCGCGGCGGCCGGTGGGGCGGCACGCCGATCAGCAGGTCGAACTCGCGCCTGGCGTCACCCCAGTCGAGGACGCCCGCCTCGACCCGTTTCACCTCGCGGCCCGTCTCGAAACCTATCTCCCTGCCCACTAGCTGCTCCGCGAGCCACGCGGAGCCTTCGGCGCCGGCGTTCGGCAGCAGAATCGGCTTCGGCGTGGTGACCGTGATGCCGAACCCGCCCCGCAGCCCCCGCCCCCGCAGCTGATCCTCCAGCAACATGGCGCACTCGAAGGGAGCGGGCGGACAGGGATAGGGCATGCCGGCGATGGCGACGACGATCTCACCGCCGGCGAATGCGGCCAGCGCCGCCTTCAAGCCGGGCACCCCGGAAGCGGCCCACACGTTGTGCGCGTGCTCCGACAGACCGGGCACGAGATCCGGACGGGGTTCGGCCCCGAGGGCCACGACGAGGTAGTCGGCCTCGAGCGAACCCCGGTGCGTGGTAATGGTCCGGCGCACCGGATCGATCTCGAGAACTTCTCTTCGCTCGAAGCGGATGCCCTGGCTCTCCAGAGCGCGCAGGTCGCGGGTACCCTGCGCGATCGATCCGATTCCGAACAGGTCCCAGAGCTTCCGGAGGCCCATCACGAACGTGGAAGACCTGTCGATCAGCAGGATCTCGTGCTCGTCGGCCAGCCTCCGGCGGAGCTGCGTGGCCGTGGAAACGCCGCCGAAACCGCCACCGAGAACCAGGACCCTCGCCATCTCAGATCTCCTCGGGTGCGGCCGCTTGCTTCTCCGCGGCGATCCACGCCTCGATCTCCGCCCGGAGCATGGGGAGCGTGATCGTGCCGTTCCGGATCACCCGGTCGTGGAACTTCCGGATGTCGAATCGATCGCCCAGCGCCATCTCGGCCTGCTGCCGCAGGTCCTGGATCACCAGGCTGCCCGTCAGGTACGCGGTGGCCTGCCCGGGCACCGCGATGTACCGGCTGACCTCCGACTCGATCTCGCCTCGTGACGAGGCCGTGTTGGCCAGCATGTAGTCGACGGCCTGCTCCCGGGTCCAGCCGAGCGCGTGCATCCCCGGATCCACCACGAGGCGAGCCGCCCGGTACGCCTCGTTCGACAGCATCCCGAGCCGATCGACGTCCGCCGTGTACAGACCCGCTTCGTCCGCCAGGCGCTCCGAGTACAGGGCCCAGCCCTCGCCCAGCCCGGAGCTGAAGAAGTACTTGAGCACGGGGTGAACGCCCGCTCCCTCGAGACCGACCGACACCTGCATGTGGTGACCCGGATAGGTCTCGTGGAACGTGGTGGCCTCGAAGCCGCCGCCCCGGTTCAGGTCGCGCGGGTCGTACGTCCCGAACTCGTACGTCCCCGGCGTGCTCCCGTCGGCCGCGCCCGCCGAATAGAAACCGCCTCCCGTGACCTGCATGTAGTCCGGATAAGGCTTCAGGGCCACCTCGGCCTCGGGCACGACACCGAACCACTCCGGCATCGCGTCCCTCGCCCGATCCACCGCGTCCCGGGCGAACGCGACGATCTGTTCCGCGGTCTCGAAACTGTACGCGGGATCCGCTCGAACGCGTCGCAGCAACTCCCGGACATCGTCGGTTCCGAAGCTGCGCCGACCGATCTCCCGCATCTCGGAGTGGATCCGGTCCATCTGACGCTGGCCGGCTTCGTGGATCTCCTCCGGCGTGAGAGGGAGGGTCGTGTAGAACAGGACGGACGCCAGGTAGCACTCGCGTCCACCCGGGTCGGAGTTCACCGCGATCTCCTCGCGGGCCGCCGCGAGGTACTCGTCGGACAGGAAGTCGCGGTAACGGCGAGCGGCCGGCAGGATCTCTTCCGAGATCGCGTCGGCGAGGGCCGCGCGAAACGCCGGGTCCGGATCGCGGAGCGCGGGCTCGAAGTACGGCGTGTCCTCGGGTGGCAACGAGAGCAGCGCGTCCAGCTGCCCGATCACTTCTTCCACGTTGGAGCGGGGGGCCGTGTAACCCTCTTCGATCCCGATTCGGAGGTTCCCGATCCCGGTGTCCACGTAGCGCGAGACATCGCGCGCTCGCGCGACGGCGTCCGCGCGGGCCGCCTCCGTGCCCACGGGCTGCTTGGCGAACACGCCCGGGAAGAAGTTCTGCCACCCGGTCCAGGTCGGGCTCACGTTCCACAGCTCGGTGCGACACACGCGCCGCGCGACCGATGCCTCGAGTCTCTCCATCGAGAAGGTGGCGGGGATGGCCGCTTCGCTGCCCTCCAGCGAGGAGAGGTCGATGGCGCGCAGGCGCGCGAGCCAGGCGTCTTCCCGGGCTCGCCACGCCGCGACGGCTTCCGGAGACTGATCGCCCATCCTGTCCATCGGCGCCGGGTATCCCGTTTCGTACGCGTCCTCCGGATACTGGTCGTAGTATCCCGCGACGTACTCGTCGGCGACCGCCAGGGCCTCGGATACGGGATCGTCGCCGCCGCGGGACGAATCGGCGGCCTGGCAGGCGGTGCAGCAAACCACGGCGAGGGCGATGCTCCTGAAGCGCTTCATGGAGCCTCCGGCAGGTCCATCGCGGGATTCCCGTCGAAGAAGTCGAACGGCCTGAGCTCGAACCAGTGCCACAGAACCGGCATCACAGGCCAGTCCTCGGCCCTTACCATGTGGTGCATTCCGATCGTATACCAGAGGACGATGTCCGTATCGGCGATCGAGCGGTTCGCCGCCGTCCAGGCCGGCAGCCCTTTGCCCGGCTCGCTGAGAGTCGGATAATCCCCGGCCGCGTACCACTCGTCCGGCGCCAGCGGCGTGACCCACAGGTGATGGTCGACGAACCCGGCTCGACGCCGCGGGTAGTCGTCGGCGGAGAGGAGCGTATTCCCGTTGGAGCCCGGCATCAGCTGATAGCTCGTCGGGTAGCCGACCTGGTTCCGCCTTTGGTCGCTCGTCACCCTCCACACGGCCGGCCGGTTGTAGTCGATCGTCAGTTGCGCCTCGCTCTCCGTCCCGGCCACCGTCTCATCGG
The DNA here is from genome assembly GCA_947581745.1 of Candidatus Benthicola azotiphorus. Classification (GTDB taxonomy): domain Bacteria; phylum Gemmatimonadota; class Gemmatimonadetes; order Palauibacterales; family Palauibacteraceae; genus Benthicola; species Benthicola azotiphorus. The sequence goes on along the minus strand of CANPVW010000129.1, from coordinate 2,323 downwards.
CCACCCACACGCTTCTGCGCGGATTGTCTTCCGGAAGGGTGACGGACTTCAGCCGGTCGATCACGAAGGAGTTGGTCGATCCGTCGACGTCCAGGTCGAGCCGGAAGCTGAAGTAGTGATCGTGGTTGACGGCCACGACGTGGGGTGCGACGAAACGGCCGTACGCGTCCGGCTTTCCGTCACCGATGGGCGTGGCGGTGGCACCCGCCTCCCCGACGCCCTTGACCTCGACGATACCCGTCGCTCCCACACCGACCGCGATCGAGCCGTTCTGCCTGAAGACCCAATCGAACACGTAGTCGTAGTTGCCCAGCACGGCGGCCGCGCGGACGACCAGGTCCCGGGCCGGCCGGCCGGCTGGAGGCTCGCCGTAATGACGCCACGCGATGTCCCCGGCTGAACGCTCGAACACGCAGATCATGTCGGGGCGGTCTTGCGGGCGACCGTCGTCCCCGGCAAGCACGTGGTCGATGTAGACCGCGTGCGCGGGGCAGTCGAGGCCCCGCAACAGAGGCTTCGTGAGACCGCCGGCACTGAACTCGCCGGCGTCGATGAAGTTGCGGCCGTACCACGCGAACGACGGGTCCATGTACGGCACGAAGATCTCGGACAGGTTGCCCCGATACAGAACGGAGCGATCCCGGTCGCCGTCGCGGTACGTCACCAGCGAGAGCACCATCCCGACACGGGTGTCGGGCCGGACGTGGAAGCTCCAGTTCTGCCACGTGATCCTGTGACCGTCGATCTCGAATCCCGGACCGAGCGGCTGCGTCACGTGAATCGGCCCGGGCACCTCACGCGAGGGGGCAAGGGAGGCCCGATCGTACTCGGCCGTCGTGGAGGACAGGCGAGCTCCACCTTCGTCGACCACCCGGAGAACGGATCCGTCCGACATGTCGACCACCGCGGTCAGCCCAGAGATTCCCCGTGGCCACGTGTTGCGCACGCCGCGCGGGTCCTCGCAGAACACGTAGCCCACGCGGCGTCCACGCTGCTCCTCCGTGCCGAAGTAGCCGAGCGGAATCGTGCTGCAGTCGACGACCGACGGATCGTCGAAGCCACGGCGCTTCAGGCCGGCCACGAAGTCCGGGTTCTCCAGCGCCTGCGCGACCCCGGTTCCGAACTCCTCCCTCAGCCACTGCGGCTGCACCCCCTGCATCTCGGTCCATTCCGTGACCTGTCGAGACACCAGGTCGATGTTCGCCTCGAAGGTCCGCGGTCCCTCGCGCACGACGGCCAACGCGGCGCGTGGAATGGGTTCCCCGGCCGTCCAGCGGGAAACCACGGCCTTGTCGGGCTCCCGCAGGCCCACGAACGAGAAGCGAGTGCTCTCATCCATTCGTCCGGCGTCGCGCAGGATCTCGATCACCTGCCAGTATTCCTGCCACCCGAGTGGATCGAGCGGATGACGCGGCTCCTGCGCAACGAGGACCGAGGGAATGAGAACCACTGCCGTGATGACGGCAAGGTAAGAACGACGCGGCATCGAGCCTCCTGGTGCTTGAGTAGCAGCCCGCGGGCACCAAGGGATAATCGGCTTCAGGGGAAAAGAGAAGGCCGGCGGCCGGCATCGCGCCTATTTCAAGGGATCGACTGGAGCCCGCATGGGAAGCGCGCGCCGCACCTGCCGCACCTTTTCGAGGTCGATCTCCGCGACCACGAATCCGGGGTCGTCCCCGGCGTCGGCCACGATCCTTCCCCACGGATCCACGATGAGGGCGTGGCCGTAGCTCTCGCGAAGGCCGAGGTCGTCGTGCCTCCCGGCCTGGGCGGGGGCCAGCACCCAGGACTGGGTTTCGATGGCCCGCGCCCGCAGCAGCACGTGCCAGTGGTCCTTCCCGGTGACCGCGGTGAAAGCGGAGGGAACCGCGATCAGCTCGGCCCCCCTCGAGCGGAGCTCCCCGTAGAGCCACGAGAATCGGAGGTCGAAGCAGATGCTCATCCCGAGGCCTGCCGGCCCGACCTGGGCGACGACCACCTCCCTGCCCGGCTCGATGGTGGCCGACTCGGTGAAGCGGGTCTCGGGAGAGATGTCCACGTCGAACAGGTGGATCTTGCGGTAGACTCCCAGGCGAGCTCCGTCGGGCCCGAACAGGACCGACGTGTTGTAGCAGCGCCCCGGCTCGTCGCACCGTTCGTTGAACGAACCGAGCAGCAGATGCACGCGGAGCTCCCGCGCCAGGCCCGCGAAGCGCTCGCACACCGGGCCGTCCAGCGACTGCGCCCGGCGGACCTTCTCTTCGTGCGGTCCGAGGAAGTTGGTGTTCTCGGGCGTCGCGATGAGCGTCGCCCCGTCGGCCGCGGCCCGGCGGACCAGGGACTC
>CANPVW010000128.1 GCA_947581745.1 Candidatus Benthicola azotiphorus | reverse complement strand
TCCGGTTCACCGTCCGGAGGGAGTCGGAGAAGCTCGACATCGAGGCTACGCCCGGGAAGTTCCGGGCGTACAACGACCTGGTGAAGGACTCGGTGGACGTCGGCTTCCTGGGAATCGAGGTTGGGCTGGACCGGGCGCAGCGGGACCTGACGCTACCGGAGTCACTCGCCGCGGGGTGGCACCGGACCGGAGCGTGGACGGGAGAGATCGTCTCGTTCCTCAAGCGGGTGGTCACCGGGAGGGGGTCGGCCAAGGAGCTCGGTGGACCGATCGTGATCGGCCAGCTCTCGGGCGCGGCCGCGCGTGAGGGGCTGACGGCCTTCCTGAACTTCATGGCCATCATCAGCGTCAATCTGGCGGTGCTGAACCTCCTGCCGATTCCCGTCCTCGATGGCGGACACCTGGTGTTTCTGCTGGCCGAAGGATTGCGTGGAGGGCGACCGATGAGCGTCCGAAGCCGGCTCCGGCTGACTCAGGTCGGGCTCATTCTCGTGATGGGCCTCATGGTGCTGGCTTTCGCCAACGACATCATGCGTCTGGTGGGAATCTGACCGGTCGAGTCACCCGAGGGGCAGCCTCTCGGCCGAAAAGCTGAAGCTGCGGTCCCCCGTTGCGGGCTACGTCGACGAGCGCGTCCACGTCGTACAGATGTGAGGGACCGTCCTGCAGCGCCACCTCCACGACTCCCCTGTAGCCTCTCCGAGCAAGGGTCTTCTTCGTCGCCTCCCGGGCCGCTTCCGGCAGATTGCACTCGTGGCTCAAGTGCGCGAGCAGGAACCCTCCGAGCGAGGGGTGAAGCAGGTCGACCGCCAGGTCCGCGGCCAGGCGGTTGGAGAGGTGTCCACGACTTCCCCCTATCCGCTGCTTCACGGACCAGGGGTAGGGGCTTTCGCGCAACATCACCTCGTCGTGGTTGGATTCCAGGACCACGAAATGACAGCCCGCGAGCGCGGTGCGCACGGGGGTGGTGGCGCGTCCGAGATCGGTGGCAACACCCAGCTTGAGGCCCGTCTCAGGCTCCTGGATGGTCAGGGCCACCGGGTCGGCGGCATCGTGACACGTGGAAGAGGGGTGAATCCGTGCCTCTCCCACATCGAACGGGGCCTCTCCCTCGTAGTGCACGATCGTCTCCGATCCCCGGAGAAGGCTGGCGCACGCGCGCTCCGTGGCGGGCGTAATGTAAAGAGGCCAGTTCCAGCGGCGCGCGGCGACGCCGATTCCGGATGTGTGGTCGCGATGCTCATGCGTGACGACGATCGCCTGGATGGACTCCGGGCGGACTCCGAGAAGGTCGAGCCTCCGGGCGATCTCGGCGCCGCTGAATCCGGCGTCCACCAGGAAGCGGGTCCGCCCGCACTCGACGAACACGGAGTTTCCCCGACTGCCGCTGCCCAGGGTCGCGACCTTCAACGGGAGCGGTCCCGATCCGCGACGGTCCAGCAGGCGGTCAGCCACTCGGCGGTGCGATCCCCGAACTCGACGTCGCGGCGCTCGAACACCCGGCGCGCGACAGCCAGAAAGCGGTCGAGCGCGTACGGTTGAGCGTCCTCCCCGGAGCCCCACGAGAACGGGTGCACCCAGCGCGGCGGGAGCGCTTCGCCGAACACGTTGCTGCCGGCTCCGATCACCGTGCCCGTGTTGATGCGGGTTCCGATCGCGGTCTTCACGTGATCGCCCAGCAAGCAGCCGAGCTTGGTCAGGCCCGTCTCTATCGGACCGTCCGGGCCGCCGAGCCGAACCGGTCCGTAGTTGTTCTTGAGATCACTGTTGGTCGTCAGAGCGCCCAGGTTCACCCACCTTCCGAGGCACGAGTGCCCGAGGAAGCCGTCGTGCGCCTTGTTCGTGTAACCAAGGACGACCGTGTCCTCGACTTCTCCCCGAACGCGACACACCGGGCCGACGCTCGATGAGCCGATGTCGCCGCCCAGCAGCCGGGTGGACGGGCCGACGTACAGCGGTCCGCCGAGGCGGCAGCCGGCCCGCACCTCCACGTCGTCCGCCAGCTTGATCGGGCCCTCCCGCGCGTCGAACACCGCTCCGGGCTCGATCGTCACTCCGGCACCGAGCATCACGGGGTGAGAGCCCAGCTTCCACGTTCCTTCCGGCAGAAGCTCCACCCCGCCGCGGCTCGCTGCTTCGCGGGCCAGGTCGGCGACCAGACGACCCGGGTTCTCGGCTACGAGGCGCCACACCGAGTCGAGGAGCGCACCGTCTATCCTCCGGGCTTTCCAGCCGCCCACTCCCGTGGAATCGTCAGGGACCTCGAGCCACTCCGGTCCGGGCCCCGGCGTGCCGGCCGGAACGTAACAGCCTACCACTTCGTCCCGGGTGACGAGGAGCATCGGGTCGCCTCCCCGGCCTTCGAACCGGGCCTCGGATGACGGGACGAACCGGGAGGAAAGAAGCAGACGCTCCTCATCCGCGGGGAGGGCTTTCCGCGGGCTGGCTGCCGGTCCGCCCGGCTCCTCGAATCCACTCAGCCAGGGCCGGGTGAGGACCGACGTCGCCGGCCTCCCGGCGAAGCGCTCCAGCCGCTGCCGGAGCAGCAACGCTCCGAAGAGGAGCTCGGAGGCGGGTCGCGTGAGCTGGAAGGGGTGCCACGCGTCGGTGGCCCGGTCGTCGAACAGGTAGAGCTTCATCTCACCCGCCTTCCGAGCGCAGCCGTCCCACCAGCCTCTTCAGATCCGGTGCCGAAGCGGCCCGCGCGACCATGGTCACACCGCCGGACCGCACGACGACGAGGTCGGTGACGTCGAACAGCACCACCTTCCCGTCCTCCGCCCACACGATGTTCCGGGCCGAGTCTATGGCCGCGGAGTCTCCCACGAGCACGTTGCCCTGGCCATCGGTCTCCCGCGTGCGCGCCAGCGCGCTCCACGAGCCTACATCGTCCCAGTCGAAGCTGGCCCTGACGACCTCGACGTTCGCCGATCGCTCCATCACCGCCACGTCCACGCTTACGGGCTGCACCGCCTCGAAGAAATCTCCCGGCCCGTCGTCTTCGAGCAAGGGGAGCGCCCCCGAGATCTCGGGGGCCAGCTCTCGAACGGCCGTGAGCAAATCGGCGGCTCTCCACACGAAGATGCCCGAATTCCAGAGGAATCCGCCGGATGCGACGTATTGCTCGGCCGTATCCGAATCCGGCTTCTCGACGAAGCGACGCGCCCGCCAGGTGAGGTCTCCTGTCGGGGCGCCGACCTCGATGTAGCCGTAGCCCGTCTCCGGCCGGTCCGGCTCGATCCCGATGCAGACCAGCGAGCCGCGTCGCGCGGCCGATACCGCGCGCTCGATCGTCTCGACCAGGCCCTCCAGCGGGTGAATGACGTGGTCGGCGTGCAACGAGATCATGATCGATCCCGGAGCGGCACGCTCGATCTCGAAGGCCGCCCAGGCCAGCGCCGGACCGGTGCTGCGGGGCTGCGGCTCTACGAAGAAACGGTCAATCGCCAGGCCCGGTGCCGCATCGCACAGAGCGGCGACGAGCGGCTCGCTAGCGATCACCCGGACGCGGTCGCGTCCCACCAGGATCTCGGCGCGGTCGAGGGTATCCTGGATGAGAGGCCGGGAGCTTCCGAGGGGCAGCAGCTGCTTGGGCCTGTCCGGCCTGGATGCGGGCCAGAACCGACTGCCTTCTCCGCCTGCCAGCACCACGGCGAAGCAATCCGCTGACGGTTTCATTTCGCTCAACCGAACGCCAGGATCTGAATGGGGAACAGGGCGCGCCGCTACGAGTAACCGGCCATGCGGTGCAAGGTACTGGACCTCGCGCCGGGGAGAAACTCTGCTATCTTTCCCGCCGAGTGGCAACCGAGAGGAGCTTGTCCGTGTCAGTGAGTCGATATATGCCGGCCATCGTGATCGCCGCGATCGCCGGGTCTGCGGGCTGTGGCAGTTCGACCGAGCCGGTGCTCATCCCGATACCCGATGAGACGGAAGAGGCGACGCTGGCGGACGTGAGCGGCAGCACGCTCACCGATCCGTCCGCGTTCGACGTGATCACGGGTCAGGCGGTGCGCACGGACCAGTTCTCGGGCTGGGACTTCCTGTTCGAGATCCAGGACGACGGCAGCGCCGTGCTGTGGCCGCGCGAAGCGGTCACCGAAGAGGATCCGGACGCCGGCCTCCAGCTCAGCTCCCGCACGTTCGAGGACCTGGTCGAGGCGCCGGAGGAAGGGTACTCGACCTCCGAATCTGTCTCCGTCGCCGTCGGTGACGTGTTCGCGGTGCGCAGCCGGCGCGACCCGGCCTATGGGTCCATCCGGTGCCGGCGCTACGCGAAGCTGGAGATCCTCGACCTCGACGCGGCCGGGGGGACGGTCACTTTTCGCCATCTCGTGAATCCGAATTGCGAGAAGCGGAAACTGGTACCCGGGGCCGAGAGCTAGGTGCTCGACCTGAGGGCGTTCCGCGAGGGATCGGCGGCGCGGCGCGGGGATCCCGGTCTCCTCACAGCCCTCGACCTGGCCCTGGGGCTGGATGCGCGTCGGCGTGACATCATCTCCGAAGTCGAAGTCCTGAAGGCCCGTCGCAACGAAGTGTCGAAGGAAATCGGAGACCGGAAGCGGGGAGGGGTCGACGCGGCCGACCTGATCCAGGACATGCAGGCCGTGGCGGACCGGATTCGAGAACTCGACGGAGACCTCCAGGTCGTCGAAGACGAGTTGCGCGGGGCCCTTCTGTCGATCCCCAACGTTCCCGATGCGAGGGTCCCGGAAGGGGGAGAGGGCGAGTTCGAGGTCCTGCGTGAGTGGGGCGAGCTCCCGGTCCTCGACTTCGATCCGCAGCCTCACTGGGAGTTGGGAGCGGCGCTCGGCCTGCTCGACCTCGAGCGGGGCGCCCGGATCGCCGGGTCGGGTTTTCCCCTCCTGTTGGGCGCAGGGGCACGGCTGAGCCGGGCCCTCATCGACTTCATGCTCGACCTTCACACGCAGGAGCACGGCTACACTGAGGTAGCCCCTCCGTTTCTCACGAACCGGGACTGCCTCATCGGCACGGGGCAGCTCCCGAAGTTCGAGGAGGATCAGTATCGTACCGACCCGGACGACCTGTTCCTCGTCCCGACGGCGGAGGTTCCGGTGACGAACCTGCACCGGGAAGAGATCCTCGATGGAAGGGACCTGCCGCGCGCGTACGTGGCCTACACACCCTGCTTCCGCAGGGAGGCGGGTGCCGCGGGCCGCGACACCCGGGGTCTCCTTCGCGTGCACCAGTTCGACAAGGTGGAGCTCGTCCGCTTCACTCGCCCCGAGGACTCGGTGGACGAGCTGGAGCGGCTGACCCGACACGCGGAAACGGTGCTGGAGCGACTCGAGCTTCCATACCGGAGGATCTTGCTCGCATCGGGAGACCTGGGCTTTGCCAACTCGATCACGTACGACCTGGAGGTGTGGTCCGCCGGGGTCGGTCGATGGCTCGAGGTGTCGAGCTGCTCCTCCTACGCCGATTTCCAGGCTCGGAGGGCCGACATCAGGTATCGACCGGACGGCAAGGGAAAGCCGGCGCTCGTCCACACGCTCAACGGGTCCGCGGTGGCGCTGGCGCGCACGATGGTGGCGCTCCTGGAGAACAACCAGCAGCGGGATGGAAGCGTGATCGTTCCCGAAGTGTTGCGTGACTACGTGCGACAGGAGCGACTGACGATCTCGTGATCCGGCGACTGGTCCCGTTCGGCATCGTCGCCGCGTTCTCAGCGGTCCTGGTCTCCTACCTGGTCTACACGTGGCAGCTTTCCCAGGAGATGCGGGCCAATGCTGCCGTGGTCAGCCACATCTACTTCCAGGTCGTGCAGGCGGTCGTATCGCCCGAGGGACTCACGGCGGAGGCCCAGTTCCAGCTCCTCCTCCAGCTTTACGAGCTGGAGATTCCGTTCGTGCAGACGGACCTCGACGGCAATCCGACGCTGATTCGAAACCTCCCGTTCGAAGCGGACCTCGAAAACCAGCAGCACGTGGACCGGGTCCGGCGCTACGTCGTGCGGCTCGACGAGGGGAACCCGCCTCTGGTGGACGCGGAGAGCAACTTCGTGGTCCACTACGGCGAGCCGCTGTACCTCCAACGGCTGCGCTGGATCCCGTGGTTGCAGGCGATTCTCCTGCTCGGCGTCGTGGGCACCGGCGTGTGGACGATCCGGACCTCGTCGCGCAGCGAACGGGAGCGCATCTGGACCGCGATGGCTCGCGAATCGGCGCACCAAATGGGAACGCCGCTGAGCTCTCTCGTCGGCTGGCTCGAGCTGCTGGAGGCTACCGCTCCCCCCGAGGCCCTTCGACCGGACGGGATCAGCGTCCTCGACGAGATGGAGGATGATGTCAGACGGCTCGAGAAGGTGTCGCGGCGCTTCGAGCTGATCGGACGTCGTCCGGCGCTTCGGCCGGTCTCGATCTACGAGGTGACGGACCGCCTCGGCCGATACTTCAGGGCTCGCACGCCTTCGCTACGGGGCCAGGTGAAGCTCGAGATCGAGGTCCCCCGTGATGCGCCTCCCGTGCTGGGCAACGAGACTCTTCTCGAGTGGGCGTTCGAGAACCTGTTCAAGAACTCGCTCGATTCGCTGGCGGGCCGCGACGGCCGGATCGAGGTCACGTGGCTCGGCGTGGAGGAAGGCATGGCCCGACTGCGTTTCGCGGACGACGGGCCTGGAGTGGATCCGGCGCTTCGCAAGCGCCTGTTCGACGTCGGCGTGACGACCAAGCAGGGTGGATGGGGAGTCGGGCTCTCTCTCGTTCGGCGCATCTTCGTGCACGCGCACAAGGGAAGGGTGGCGCTCGAGCCGACCGAGACCGGAGCGGTGTTCACGATCGCCCTGCCCCTGGCGAGGACGGGAACGTGATCGCACTGGCGCTGAATCCGGAGCAGCGGCACGCGGTGGAATACGGGGCGGGCCCGCTTCTGGTGCTGGCCGGTGCAGGGTCCGGCAAGACACGCGTCCTCACGGCTCGCGTAGCGCGCCTGATTCGAGAGGAGGGAGAGCGGCCCGATCGCATCCTGGCCGTCACGTTCACGAACAAGGCGGCCGGCGTGATGCGGGACCGGATCGCCGATCTGCTGGAGGAAGAGCCGAGAGGGCTCTGGGTCGGAACCTTCCACTCGATTGCCGCCCGCCTCCTGCGGCGCGAAGGGGACAGGCTGAAGCGCGGGGCGAACTTCACGATCTACGCCGAGGACGACTCGCTCAGGGCGATCAAGCGCGCCATGGAGGAGGTCGACCTCGACACGCAGCGCTGGTCGCCGAACCTGGTCCGGGCCCGGATCTCGGACGCCAAGAACGCCCTCGTCTCGGCGGATGAGTACGCCGCGTCCGCCTTCGATCTGGCCGCGAAGGCGACGGCGCGGGTGTATCCCGCCTACGAGCGGATCCTGGCGCGGTCCAACGCTTACGACTTCGACGACCTCCTGGCCAACGCGGCCTGGCTGCTGGAGAACGTTCCGGAGGTCGGGGACCGATACGCGACCCGATTCCGCCACGTGCTGGTGGACGAGTATCAGGACACGAACCACGCCCAATATCGGATCGTCAAGCGTCTCGCCGCGGGGCACGGCAACATCTGCGTCGTGGGGGATGACGACCAGTCGATCTACGGCTGGCGCGGTGCCGACATTCGCAACATTCTCGACTTCGAGCGGGACTTCCCGGGTGCAGAGGTCGTACGCCTGGAGGAGAACTACCGGTCGACCCCCTCGATCCTCGAGGTCGCGAACGAGGTGATCTCGAACAACCGGGATCGGAAGGAGAAGCGCCTGCGGACGAGCCGCCCCGTCGGTGAGCCGGTTCGCGTCATGCGGCTGCCGGACGAGCGGGCGGAATCGAGCTGGGTGGTCGGCGAGATCCAGGCCGCCCGGGAGGGGCGTGGGCCCGAGGACCACGTCGTGCTGTATCGCACAAACGCGCAATCCCGGCCGTTCGAGGAAGCGCTCCGTCGGGCCCGGATTCCGTACCGGATCGTGGGCGGCGTCCGCTTCTACGAGCGGCGGGAGATCAAGGATGTGCTCTCGTACCTGCAGCTGGCGGTGAACCCGGCGGATGAGGCGGCCTTCTCTCGATCCGTGTCGTGGCCGAGGCGCGGTGTGGGTGGCGTCACGCTCGATCGACTTCGCGACGCGGCGGCGTCCCGGTCGCTTACGCTGCTCGGCGCGGCGGAGACCGCTCGGGCGCTCGAGGGGCTGCCTCCCTCAGGCGCACGGGCCCTGGAGGACTTCGCGGCGGGCATCAGCGCCCTCGCCGAGCTGGCCGCCGCGGCGACCGCAGAGGAGGTGATCCGCGAGTGCATCCGCAGCTTCGGGATGATCCCCGCTCTCGAAGCGGAAGAAGACGGAGCCGACCGCATCGCCAACGTCACGGAGCTGCTGGCAGCG
>CANPVW010000127.1 GCA_947581745.1 Candidatus Benthicola azotiphorus | reverse complement strand
CCTGAACCCGAATCCGGCCCACGTGACCGGAGCGGACGGGATCGCGTTCATCTACTACGAAGCCTACAACCTCACGCCGGGCGGGCAGTACGAAACGAGGGTCGTTCTCGAGCCTTCCGGAGGCGGACAGGCGTTCGAGCTGACCTATCCGGGGACCGCACGGTTCGGAGCCAGCATCGTGACCCGCGGCTACCTGCGAATCGACCTCTCCGCATCGGCGCCCGGCCTATATGATGCCACCGTCACGGTGCGCGACCTGACGAGCGGGCTCATCACGCTGCCCGTTCGCACCGGGATCATCGTCGGCTCATCGCGGCCTGCCGGGTCCTAGAGCTCGAATTCTCCCTGCGTCCCGCCGGGCGTCTTCTCCGTGGTCCCGTCGAGCAGGTCCTCCCCGTTCGACCCGGTCACGTCCAGCTCCTCTTCCGGCTCGGGCTCGAATTCGAAGCCATCGTCCCCCTCGGGAGGCTCCCCTTCCCGGTCGCCGGTCGAGACACGGAGCGGGTGCACGGCCACGACCGGTCCGGCGCGCTGCCCGAGGGCCTCGAGCCTGACCGAGGCTCCCCGACGCGACTTCACGGGAAGCGGTTCCACGGCGACCGGCACCACCTCGCCCGAGGCGAGCTCGCACATCCCGTGATCTCCCGGGTGCACGGCGAGCACGCCAACCAGCTCGCCGGCCCGGTCCGTATCCGGGAGGATCGCCATGCCCTTTCCGGCCCGGCCCTGGCGCTTGAGCTCCGTGAACGGGACCCGCTTCCCGTACCCGGCGGCCCCGATCACGAGCAGGTCCGCATCCCGGCGGGGCGCGAGAGCCGCCACCAGCGCGTCGCCTCCGGCGACGTCGATTCCGCGCACCCCTCGAGCCGCTCTCCCCATCGGCCGGATCTCGTCCTCCGCGAAACGGATCGCCAGCCCCGATCTGGTGGCGAGCAGCAGGTCTCCCGTCCCGACACTGGGCCAGTCCGGTGGCCCGGATCCCGCCGCTCCGCACGTTGGTGTACTCCGACAGCGCCGTCCGCTTCACCTGCCCCTCCCTGGTAACGAACAGCAGGTACTTCTCGGGGTCGAACTCGGGAACCGGGACAACGGACACGATCCTGTCGCCGGCCGACAGCTCCACGAAGTCCGAGAGCTGCTTTCCTCGTGAGCTGCGCGTCCCCCGTGGCAGGTCCTTGACGGAAAGCGAGAACACGCTGCCCCGGGCCGTGAACAGGAGGACCTCCGTGGAGCCGCGGGCGACGAAGGTCTGCCTGACGAAGTCGCCGTCCCGCTCGGCCATCGCCTCCGCTCCGGACATGCCGCCGGATCCGCGGACGACCTGGGCCTTGGCGTATCCGAGACGGCTGATCATCACGAGTGACGACTCGCCGCTCTCGCCCGCCGGCAGGGGGAAGGGCTCGCTCTCGTCGAGGATCTCGGTCCGGCGGTCATCTCCGTACCGGAGGGCCAGCTCGGCCAGCTCCGACCGAAGGACCGCGCGCCTCGCCGCGTCTTCCTCGACGAGGTGACGGAGCTCCTCGATCAGGCTGCGCAGGGCCTCGAGCTCCTCGATCAACTTCTTCCGCTCCAGCTGCGTGAGTCGGGCGAGCCGCATCGCGAGGATCGCTTCCGCCTGCCGTTGCGTCAGACCGAACTCCGCGCACAGCCGGTCGGCGGCCGCCTTCGGCGAAGTCGAGGCCCGGATGAGCTCGATCACGCGGTCGATCTGGTCGAGCGCCGTGAGCAGGCCCTCCAGCACGTGCGCCCGGTCCTCGGACTTGTTCAGCTCGTAAACGGCGCGGCGCCGGATGACATCCAGCCGGTGGTCCACGAAGCACTGCAGGGCCTGCTTGAGATCCAGTTGCTCCGGCCTGCCGTCCACCAGAGCGAGCATGATGACGCCGAAGGTGCTCTTCAGCTGCGTCTTCAGGAACAGGGTCTTGATGAGCTTCTTGAGATTGGCGTCCCGCTTCAACTCGATCACGAGGCGCACGCCGTCGCGGTCCGACTCGTCCCGCAGGTCGGTGATCGCCTCGACCCTGCCGCTCCGCACGATCTTGGTAATCTGCTCGATCACACGGGTCTTGTTGACCTGGTAGGGAAGCTCGGTGACGACCAGCGACTGCTTGCCGTACATGCCCTCCTCGAGATGCATGCGGGCTCTCATCTCGATGAGACCGCGACCGGTCCGATAAGCATCCCCTATGCCCTCGTAGCCCCAGATGTAGCCGCCGGTCGGGAAATCGGGGCCGTCGATGAGCTCCACGAGGTCCTCGACGCTGCACTCGGGCTTACGCACCAGGAGGTCGGTGGCCGCCGCGAGTTCCCGCATGTTGTGCGGTGGGATCTTCGTCGCCATGCCGACCGCGATCCCGTCCGAGCCGTTCAGGAGAAGGTGAGGAAGACGGGCGGGAAGGGCGGTGGGCTCCTGCAGCCGGCCGTCGAAGTTGGGAGCGAAATCGACCGTGTCGCGATCGATGTCGGTCAGCAGCTCCATGGCGATCGATGCGAGCTTGGCTTCCGTGTACCGGTAGGCGGCGGCGCTGTCACCGTCGATGGAACCGAAGTTGCCCTGGCCGTCGATGAGCGGATACCGAAGAGAGAACTCCTGCACCATCCGGACGAGCGTGTCGTAGACGGCGCTGTCACCGTGCGGGTGGTACTTCCCGAGCACATCGCCGACCACCGTCGCGCACTTCTTGTGCTCCCGCTCGGGAAAGAGCCCCAATTCGTACATCGCATAAAGAATGCGGCGATGCACCGGCTTGAGGCCGTCCCGGGCGTCCGGGAGGGCGCGCTGGACGATCACGCTCATGGAATAGTCGATGAAGGAGTCTCGAAGCTCCTCCTCGATCAATCGGGTGACGATTCTCTCGTTGCGGGCGGTGGTCTTCACGGGGAACGGCGCATCCTTTCGACGCTTGGAAGATCCGGATCAGGGTCACGAAGAGATTGTCGCGGGGAGCGTCGCGAGGCACAAGACCGGCCCGCCGGTCCTCGGGAAGAGATCGACCGGAGCCTAGGGGAGGAGGAGTTCGGCCGTCTCCCGCTGGGGGTCGCTGGGTGCGGCCGGCATGGCGAGAAGGATGGCCGGGGTTCGATCGTCCGCGGGAACGTGGAGCACCAGCTTATCGCAATCCGCACTGGAATCGAACGGCCGAGCCCGCCCGGAGGCGTCGATCGCCAGCGGACTTCCCTCGGCCAGCTGGCCTGCGAGCCAGGCGCCGTAATCGAGCCAGGTCGCGACCGGGTCGGCGGTACCGCCCGCGATGGACGGCTCCATCTCGTCCTGGTATCGCCGGGTGGCCTCGCGGAACGCCTCCGGGTCACGATCCTTCAAGCGGAGAAGGAGCTTCCGGTACAGCGGTCGGCAGTCCGCGAGGCCCACCCGCTTCAGGGCTTCCTCGGTGTATCGTGCCGCCTGTTCCTCGCCCGCTCGTGCCACGGAACCTCTCTTCGTCCGTTTCCGCACCGCCCGAGCCGGGATGATGTCCGGCAGGCGGACCGGGCACAAGGTGGCCGGCGCAGCACCCCGGGCCGGGTGTCGCGCCGAGGACTCGAGGCGCGGTTCCGCCCGCTGGGGCCCGTGTCCTCGATCACGGGGCAATGAGGTGCCGTACTACCTCACGGCACGCATTGGCGTTGCAGGCCCGGACTCGCCACAGGATGCTGGCGCCGGACGCGAAGGGCCACTGTCCGGCAGGCCAGCGGTACGAGGTCGTCGCAGGCGGTACCGAGAAGCTGCTCCCCGTGCTGGATGACCCGACCTGGGTCAGGTCGATCGTCGCTGACGTGGCCCCGCTGCTCGCTCCCCAGGTGAAGATCGGGGTCGTCGTCGTGAGCCGCGTGTTGTCGGTCGGCGAGGCGAGAGCGAACGTTCCGGGGAACATCCACGAGCAGCCGAGGCTGATCGCGTCGATCCAGATGCCCGCCCTGCCCGTAAGCCGCGTCGCCGGCATGTTGCTGCCGCAGTAGTAGGCCGTGCCCGAGAATGAAGTGCCGCCCGACCCGCCAGCGGAGCCGGGAACGATCCGCTGGCTTCCGGTCGCGACCGTGTTGGCGCCGAGCGCCCGGCATCGAACCCGCAGGTTGTCCACGTAGATGCCCGCCCGTCCGCTCAGGCCCGCGACCGCCTCGTTCCGGTTGCAGCGGAGGTCGAACGTCTGCCCGCCGGAGCCGCCCCTGCTTCCCCGCGCCTGAACGGATCCGGACCAGGCTCCCGTTCGCGGATCGACCGGAACGCAGAGTGCCGTGACGCTGTGCAGGTACGAGTCGGCCTTGCCCCGAACCCCGATCAGCACCTCGTTCGCGGCGCACGCCAGGGTGAAGGCGGTGCCTCCCCTGCCGCCCGCCGCGCGGGTGATGCTGCGGCAGGTTCCGCTGAAGGCGGAGCTCGACCACGGGGCCCGCGAGTCGCGCAGCGTGCAGCCCTGGGCGGATGCCGCCGGCGGGGCCGCGAGGGACACGCAGACGGCGGCGAGCAGGGCAAACAGGATCCACCGTGTCTTCTTCATGAGACTTCCTTTCGGACCGGTTTGGGCGGTCATGGCCTGTAGTTGAAGGACGCTTCTGCCGAGTTCACGCAGGTGAGGTCATCGCAGGCCGCGACCTTCCAGTACAGCCGTCCGGCCGGGAACGGCAGGTCCGTCGGCGGCGTCCAGGTGGTGCCGGCCGACCAGCCGACGACGTTGGGTGTCCCACAATTCCCGGCCATCGGCTGGTAGGAGGTCGCGGAGACGCAGACTCGATACTCCTTTGCCAGCTGCGAGCTCGCCCAGGAGAAGGCGGGCCTCCGGGGCGCGCTGGTCCGCGCAGCGGAGAGCGACACGGGGCGCGCCGGTGGGACGGGAGGACCCAGGCAAACCGGTTCTGCGGAATGGAGCGCGCCGATGGGAAACTCGCTCGGATCGATCCCCACCGCCGGTTGCCCGCCCGGGCACTCGTGGACGAAGCCCTGACCATCATCCGTTCCCGCGGATCCGGTCAGTGACACGGCGGAGACCGCTCCAGAGCTGACCTGACCTCCACCGCCGAGGCGGCCGCAGCCGAGCGTGAGCAACGAGATGACGTGGCCCGTCGGCGCGGCCGCGTCCAGTGACAGGCCGGCCACATCCTTCTCGCGACCCCGGAGCTGGACCACGGCGTGATCGCGCGGGCACCGGAGCTCGAACGGCCTCCCTCCGTTGCCTCCCACTCCCTCCGGTTCGCGTTCCGCGTCCACTTCCGGGTCCATCCAGCGCCCGCTCGCTGCAATCTCCCTGCAAATCGGCCCGATCCGATCGATCCACTCCCCGGACCGTCCGCGCACGCCCGTCAGCACACGGCCCGGTCCACAGAACGGCTCCACAGCACCAGGCGACGCGAAGAACGGCTGCGTGCGCGAAGTGGCCGGTGGCGGGTCCTCCGGAACCAGGCCCACGGGCGTCGCCGTGACGGGTGCCGAGAAGGCGACGGTACGGGTGGCGGAGTTGTTGGCGGAGTTCGCGTCGGTGCTGCTGGTCGCGAGCCGCGCGGTGTAGGTGTAGGTCTTTCCGGCCTCGGGGCTGGAGTCCACGGGACTCAGGGTCTGCTCGTCACCGCGGCAGATCTGCGGGACGTCCTCCTTGAACAGGCGCGTCGCGGCGGAGGCGCCCTGCTCGCGGCGCTCGACGACGACGGAGGCCTGACCGGATGCTCCCGTTCCGACGCTCCGCAGGGTGACGGTGAGGGGATAGGGCCGGCCACCGACCGGGCTCGTGCTGGAGCTGGACAGCAGCAGGGCGAGGTCGGCTCCATCGGCCGCACAGCCCGGGAGCCCGACGCTGGTGTCGAGTTTCGCGTTGACGGTGAGGTCCTCGGAGCGGGTGTCACAATTCCGAAGGGCGGCGGTCATGGTGTAGCTGCCGCCGAGCACGGAAAGGCG
>CANPVW010000126.1 GCA_947581745.1 Candidatus Benthicola azotiphorus | reverse complement strand
CGAGTACCTGATATGCGCAGGTTTTCTGTTCCTGCTGATCCTCTTCTGGAAGTTCCTGGCCGGCCCCGCCACCAGCGCGGCGAGGGCCGTTCGGGATGTGGTCCGAGCCGGCTGGTTCGCGGTTCGCGATGGCTACCTGTTCCATCAGGGGCATTCGTGGGCGGCGCCGGAAGGTGACAGGACCGTGAGGGTCGGGCTCGACGATTTCGCTGGCCAACTTATCGGAGCGCCTTCCGGATTCGAGTTGCCCCGCGTCGGCGAAGAGGTCCGGCAGGGGGAACTCGGCTGGACGATCCGTGTCGGCGATCGGTCCGTCCGAATGCTGTCGCCCGTCGATGGCGTCGTGGAGGCCGTCAACGAGGAGATCGCCCGCGCTCCCGATCTCGCTACGACAGATCCATATGGAAAAGGCTGGCTCATGCGCGTCAGCGTGCCGGATCCGGGCCGCGTGCGCCGTAACCTGATGTCGTCGAAGCTCGCCGGGCGTTGGCTGGACCAGGTCGCGGAAGACCTGAAGGTCGTGTGGACCCGGGAGCTCGGAACAGTTCTGCCCGATGGTGGTGTGCTGGTGAGCGGTTTCGCCCGGGAACTCGCCGATGACCGGTGGGACGAACTGGCGGAGGAGCTGCTCCACAGTGACGACCTGGAATAGTCAGCGAGCATCCTCAAGGACTGCAGCGGAGGGACCGATGGATACCGCGGGGGCAAAGAAAGGGAAGACACCGCAGCTTCCCTGCGTATGGGTCCTTTCGGGAGTATTGTCCTATCGCCTGTGCGATCGAGACTACGACTGCGAGCACTGCGAGCTGCATCACGCCCTGAGCGGTGACAAGGGTCACTCGAGTTGCAAACGACGATCCGTTCTCACCGAGGGCTCCTCCGCGGGAAGCTACCTGTCCGATTCGTGGGAAGCGGCCGCGGCGGGCGCGCACCTTTCTCACCTGCTGTCGGGCTGCCGGCTCTACCTCGACCGGCCGTACTGCCCGCCGCATTTCTGGCTGACACAGACCGCAGAGGACCTCGTTACGGTGGGGCTCGACGGAACGCTGCTCCGATTCCTGCAACCCGTGAAGCGGATCGTGTTGCCGAGCCCGGGAATCCGACTCGATCGGAAGCAGCCGTGCGGGTGGATCGCCCGGGAGCACATCGCCGTCCCGCTGCGCATGCCGATCGCGGGGGAAGTGGTCGAGACCAACGAGCGGTACGTCGAGGCGGCCCAACCCTGGACACTGGAGGAGCGGGACGACTGGCTGTTCCGTATCCGGCCGTCCGAGCCCCTGGCCGACGTGGACTCACTGCTCACCGACGAGGACACGCTGGCCTGGCACGCGGAACGTCTAGGAGTGGTGAGGCGGTACCTGATGGCCGTGTTGGCCCCCGAGGTCCCGGCAGGGCTGGGGACGGTGATGGCCGACGGAGGAGCGCCCGAGCTGCGGCTCGAAGAGGTTCTGGGCACGGAGGACTATCGCAATCTCATTCGCGAAATCGCGACCCCGCCGCAGGCCCCGTAGGCGAGGCTCACGAGGCACGCAACGTGCAACAGGAAGCGGACGGTGCCGGTAGCCGTCCGTTCCATCGGCCGGCGCACAGCCCTGCGCTCCGACCGTAGCGCCTGGCGGCCTAAGTTGCTGCAAGGGAAAGCGTTTCATGAGTAAACGCAACTGGCTTGGCCTCCTCAGGTCCTCCATCAGCATACGCCTCTTCGCGATCCTCTTCCTTTCCATCCTCGGCCTGTTCGTCGTCTACACGACCATCTCTAACCACTATCGGGACACAATGACACTGGAGCTGGTGCGATCCGAGGCGTTTCGGGCCAGCAGCTTCATCAAGAAGAGCCTTAACGTCGAGATGATGGAAAAGAACCGGGCCGACATTCAGCGGACGGTGAGCCAGCTGGGCGCGGAGCCGGGGATGGAGTCGATTCGAATCTTCAACGACAGGGGCGAGATCCGGTTCTCCAGTCGGGTGGATGAGATAGGCACCGCGGTCCCGCGGGACGCGGACGCGTGTCGAGTGTGTCACGGAGTGGACGATCCTCCGACCGATCTACCGGTTGGGGACCAGGCGCGCATATACACGCGCGTGGCTCAGGAGCGAATCCTCGGGATCCTAAACCCGATCCTGAACGAGCCGGGCTGTACCTCCGCCGGCTGCCATCGACCAAGTCAGAAGGTGCTCGGCGTGCTCGACGTGCAACTTTCTCTCGCCCCTGTTGACGCAGCGATCGACGCGGCTGCCTTGCGGAGTGGTCTCGTCGGGCTGGTCATCATCTTCGTGTCAGCCCTCGTCATCGCCCTCATCGTGTACGAATCCATCCACATTCCAGCTCGCAAGCTCCAGCGTGGGACCGAGGCTCTGGCGGGCGGCAATCTGGATGTGTCGATCGACCTCAAGCGATCCGACGAACTCGGCCAGCTGGCGGAGTCGTTCAACGCCATGGCGCGTAACCTGAAGAAGGCTGATGGCGAGCTGCGTAACTGGTCACAGACCCTCGAAGACAGGGTGCAGCAGAAGACGGCCGAGCTGGAATCGATCAATCGGCAGATGATCCAGGTGGAGCGCGTCGCGTCGCTCGGCCGGATGTCGGCTACCGTGGCGCACGAGCTGAACAACCCGCTGTCGGGCATTCTCACCTACTCGCGGGTGATCGCCCGCCAGGTGGAAAGGGACATGCGCGAGGGTGAGAGCCGCGAGCGGATACTGGAACAACTCGAGTTGATTCGCTCCGAATCCATGAGGTGCGGACGAATCGTGAAGGACCTCCTCACGTACGCCCGGGAGTCACCGCACGAATTCAAGCCCGAACAGCTGCACAAACTGCTCGACCGGGCCGCCAATCTGGCCGCGCATCATCTCAAGCTCGGCTCGGTGAAGCTGACGGTGATGCCGGACCTCGCCGATGACTTCGTGGTCTGCGATGGCGATCAGATCGTTCAGGCGCTGCTGGCGCTGATGATCAACGCCGTGGAGGCGATGCCCGAAGGTGGCGAGATCATTCTGCGCACGGCCCCGGGGAGCGAGAATCGGGAGGATCGCGTCGTGATCGCCGTGGAGGACACGGGGAGCGGCATTCCGGACGGGATTCGGGATCGAATATTCGAGCCCTTCTTCAGCACGAAGTCGGAGACGAGCGGCGTGGGCCTCGGGCTCGCCGTCGTGTACGGCATCGTGAGCCGCCACGGCGGCACGATCCAGGTCGAATCGGAATTGGGGCGCGGAGCCACTTTCCTGATTGAGCTTCCGCGAGAGCCTGTCGCTCCCCCTCCGAGCACATACAAGACTGACACGAGCGAGTGGCGGACATGAAAGATGGCAAGAGGATCCTGATTGTAGACGACGAACCATCCGTCCGGAACTCCCTGCGGGACTGGTTCCTGGCGGATGGATTCACGGTTGAGACCGCCGAGGACGGGCACGAGGCGTTGAAGTCGATGAACTCGGGTCCGTTCGACATCGTCGTCGTCGACCTGAAGATGCCGGGAATGGACGGGATCACGCTCGAGAAGCGGGTGCGGGAAATCGACCCGAACGCCGCCATCATCATTCTGACCGCCTTCGCGTCGGTGGAAACGGCGGTCGAGGCGCTGAAGCTGGGCGCCTTCGACTACGTCACCAAGCCGGTGGATCCCGACGAGCTCTCCAACACCATCCGCAACGCCCTTCGCCAGAAGGAGCTCCAGGAGGAGAACATCCGCCTCAAGACGAAGGTGTCCGAGATGGTGCTCCCGTCCCCGATCATCGGAGACGGACCCCGGATGCGGCACGTCCTGGAGATGGTGGAGACCGTCGCAGGAACCGATGCCTCGGTCGTGATACGGGGCGAGAGCGGAACCGGGAAGGAGCTCATCGCCCGGGCGATCCACTCGCAGAGTGAGAGACGCTTCTTTCCGATCGTCGCGGTGAACTGCGGCTCGATTCCGGAAACTCTGCTCGAGAGCGAGCTGTTCGGGCACGAGAAGGGGGCCTTCACCGGCGCGCAGTATCGGCGCAAGGGGAAGATCGAGCTCGCCCACGGCGGGACGCTGTTCCTCGACGAGATCGGCGACATTCCCCCGAAGATGCAGATCGACCTGCTCCGTGTGCTGGAGACGCACCGGTTTCACCGGCTGGGGGGCAACCAGGAAATCACATCCGACTTCCGGCTCGTATGCGCCACCAACAGGGACCTGGAAGAGCTGATCGCCGAGGGCACGTTCCGGGAAGACCTCTATTACCGGATCAACGTGTTCGTGATCGAGGTTCCGCCGCTGCGTTCGAGGAAGGAAGACATTCCCGCTCTGACCCGGTATTTCATCGAGAAGTTCGCGCGAGCGATGGGGAAGCCGGTGCGCGAGATGTCGGCGGAAGCCGAAGAGCTGATTCTGTCCTATCCGTGGCCCGGAAACGTGCGGGAGCTGGAGAACGCGATCGAGCGAGCGATGGTGATAGGCCGTGGCGAGTTCATCGAGCCGACTGACCTTCCGCTCGGCGTGGAGCGCAGGAACGCCGCTACCGCCGAGCAGAGCCTCGAAACGATCGAGCGCGATCACATCGTGCGTGTCCTGCGTGAAGAGGACGGGAACATCACCCGGACGGCGCGGGTCCTGGGAATCGATCGCGGGACGCTGTACAACAAGCTGCGGCGGTACGAAATAGAGCGAGAGCCGTGACGGGGGCGCTCCACCTCGGGTTCGTCAACGGCTATTCCCCCCGCTGGGCGGGGAGGCTGGGAGCCGAGGTCGAATCGGCGCTCTCCATGCGAGTGACACCGATCGAGCTCGACCTGGACATCGATGCTTACTATGCCTCCGACCGGGGGCAGTTCAACTCGACGATGATGCTGGCGGGCGTCCTGCGCCGTCTTCCGGACCCCGCGACCCGTATCGTTGGGATCACGCACGTGGACCTATTCATTCCGGTTCTCACGTTCGTGTTCGGACAGGCGCAGCTCGGGGGTGTGGCAGCGCTCGTGTCGACCTACCGGCTTCGCCGCGAGTTCTATGGTCTTCCGGCTGACGAGCCCAATCTGGTCGATCGAACTGTGAAGGAGGTCGTTCACGAGGTGGGCCACACGCTCGGACTGGTGCACTGCCCGGACTACTCTTGCGTCATGCACGCGGCGACGTACGTAGAAGACGTCGACCTGAAGTCCCGCCGCTTCTGTCGCGAGTGCCAGGGGCTGCTCAGCGAGCCGGCTCCTGTCGGCCGGGCCAACCCTTACTAGGCCTCCGCCTCGAACACGGGACTGCCCAGCATCTCCATCAGCGGAGTCACTCCGAGTCCCGGAGCCTCCGGTGCAGCCATCCTCCCGTCCAGTCGAACGGGCGCGCCATCCGCTATCCGCACCGTAACGTAGCTGTTGAAGTCCGTGGATGTGAACAAGTTACGCGGCGGCGTGCTGTGTGCGAGATGCGCGATCGCCGCAGTCGCGATGTCGCCGCCCCACGTGTCCTCGATCGTGACGCCGAACCCGAGCGAGACACACAGGTCCCGCGCCTGCCGGGCCCGCGTCAACCCCCCCAGCTTGCTGATCTTGAGATTGACCACATCCGCCGCTCGGTCGCCGTGAGCGCGAACCAGCGTGTTCGTGGAGTCCACGGACTCGTCCAGGATGAAGGGGTGATCGATGAGGCGGCGGACGCCCAGGCACTCCTCGTACGACAGACACGGCTGCTCGATGTACACCTCTATGTCCCTCACCGCGCGGGCTACCCTGAGCGCCTCGTGTGGAAGCCAACCGGTGTTCGCATCGGCGACGAGGATGTCTCCGGGCTCGAGCTCCGCAGCGACCGCCCGAATGCGCTCGATGTCCGTCTGCACGTCCGCTCCGACCTTCAGTTGGAACCTCCGATAGCCTTCGTCGCGGTATTGAGACACTTTCGAAGCCATCTCTTCCGGGGACTGCTGCGAGATCGCTCGATACAGCACGAAATCCGGACCTGCCCTGCCTCCGAGAAGCTCGCTGACCGGGAGGCCGCATGTCCTCCCGAGGATGTCCCAGCAGGCGACATCGATCCCCGACTTCACGTAGGGGTGCCCCTTGAGGGCCGCATCCATGGCGCGGTTCACCACGTCGATACGGCGCGGATCCTGGCCGAGCAGCGCGGGGGCGATCTCCTCGATGCCTACTCTCACTCCCGCGGCGTAGGAAGGCAGATACACGGGGCCGAGGGGACAGACCTCTCCGAACCCCTCGATTCCCTCGTCGGTCGTCAGGCGAACCACCGTGGAATCGAAGATCTGGACGGATTTGCCCTCAGACCAGTTGTAGGAGCCTTCCCGCAGTGGCAGATCCACTTGAAAGACGCTGAGACGTGTGATTCGCATCCGCACCTCCGGTCAAGGGGCCCTGTGCACATGGACGGGGCGGCGAGCGTGACTTCCGGCAAGCTGCGAAGTCGACGCTGGAAGCGACAGGGGCGGCTCGAAGCACAGCGGGCTCGTCGGCCCCCCCCCCGGCCTGGCACTTGCCCGCCGGTCCGCAACAGGCGGTATCTTCTCCCGGAACACGAGTTCGGCTTCCAGGTGGCACACAGCGAAAGGTGAGGCATGACAGCCGAGGGTGACCGGCACGAGTGGAACCTCGAGGACATCTACCCGGATCTCGAAGCCTGGGACGCGGCTCTGACCGGTATCCAGGACGGCATCGAGTCGCTGCGGGATCTCGCCGGCACGCTCGACTCCGGACCCTCGGCGCTGCTCCATTGCCTCGACCTGCACGTGACGGTGCTCAAGGCTATGTACCGTGCCTCGTCCTACGCTTCCATGAAGTACCACGAGGACACTCGTGTCGGTGCGACCGCGGGAATGGAACAGCGGGTGGGCCTGATCGCCACCCAGCTGTCCGAGGCCGCCAGCTACATTGAACCGGAGATCCTCTCCATCGGCCGAGAGACCGTGAATCGGTATCTGGAGGCCGAGCCGGAGCTCCGAAGCTACGCGCACCAGCTGGACGACATTCTCCGGCGCGCGGAACACACCCGAAGCGCCTCGGAAGAGGAGATCATCGCGGCGGCCGGGCTGGTCACCGAGGTGCCTTCGACCGGCTACGCGATGCTGGCCAATGCCGACGCCCCATGGCCAAGGGTGACGCTCTCGACCGGCACCGAGTTCCTGCTGAACCAGGCCGGATACTCCCGGTATCGGAGCACTGCGGACCGGGACGACCGCGAGCTGGTGTTCCGTGAGTTCTTCTCCGTGTGGCAGCAGTTCCGCCGGACCCTCGGCACACTGCTCTATGCTCAGGTGAAGCGCGATGTGTTCTACGCGAGAGTCCGGAAGTACGACAGTTCGCTCGACGCCTCGCTCGACGCGGATCGTATTCCCCCGTCCGTATACCGGACCCTCATCGAGCAGGCAAACGAGCACCTGCACGTGCTCCACAGGTACTTCGGCCTGCGCGCCCGCATGATGGGCCTGGACCAGATGCGCTATTGGGACATCTATCCGCCCCTGGTCCGAGGGGACGATTCGTATCCGATCGAGAGAGGGAAGCAGCTCGTGCTGGATTCCCTGGCTCCCCTCGGTGATGAAGCGCGACGACCGATCGAGAGAGGGTTCGATTCCCGCTGGATGGACGTCTACCCCCGGCAGGGCAAGAAATCGGGGGCGTACATGAACGGTCACGTGTACGACGTCCACCCTTACGTACTGATGAACTACAACGACGACTACGAATCCGTGTCCACGCTGGCCCACGAATGGGGGCACGCCCTCCACTCGTACCTGACCAACGAGACGCAGCACTTCGTCAACGCCGACTATTCCATTTTCGTCGCGGAAGTCGCCTCCACGCTCAACGAGGCGCTTCTGCTGCACCGGATGCTCGATGAAGCGGCTGACGCCGCCGGCCGTCTGTTCTATCTCGGCCACGCCCTCGAGCAGCTTCGCGGCACGTTCTTCCGCCAGTCGATGTTCGCCGAGTTCGAGCTCTCGATTCACGAGAAGGTGGAAGCCGGATCGGCACTGACAGCAGACGAGTTCGGCAAGCTGTATGGGAACCTGCTCAGGCGATATCACGGTCACGAGGAAGGGGTCGTGCACATCGACGACGTGTTCGAGGTGGAGTGGGCCTACATCCCTCATTTCTACTACAACTTCTACGTCTATCAGTACGCCACTGCGGTAGCCGCCTCTTCATTTCTCGCTGAGCAGATCCTCGACGGTCGCCCGGGAGCCGCCGCAGCCTATCTCGACCTCCTGAGAGCGGGTGGAGCCGGCTACCCGTACGATCTGCTCGTCGAGGCGGGCGTGGACCTTGCCGGGCCGGAGCCGTACCGGGCCCTGATGCGAAGGATGGGGCACATCATGGACGAGATCGAATCTCTGCTGGAGGAAGGCGCGGCGTAATCCAGTGGCACGGGGCCCGGAGGGCAGCGTATCTTCGGACGGACATGGCGGCGGCCCCGGGGGTTTCGCTGTCCTCCTTCCCGATCAAATCCAAGGTGAGGAAATGCGCTGCGCCACCCGCACCACCCGCAGCCGGCTTCGTTCGATCCCTGCGACAGCGACGTCCCTTGTCCTGACGACCCTGTTCCTGGCGACACCAGCCCTGGCGCAGGTCGATGCCTCCCTGCTTGCCGGCATTCAGGCGCGGTCCATCGGACCGGCGGGGATGAGTGGTAGGGTCGCCGATGTCGCGGCGGCCCCGAGCGACCCGAACATCGTATACGTCGGTGCGGCCACCGGAGGCCTGTGGAAGTCGGTGAACGGCGGTCTGACCTTCGAGCCGGTGTTCGACGATCAGGCAGTTGCATCGATCGGCGCCGTGGCCATTCATCCCACGGACCCGGACGTGGTCTGGGTGGGGACCGGTGAGGGCAACGTCAGGAACAGCGTATCCGTGGGGAACGGCATCTATCGTACGCGGGACGGTGGACGTACCTGGGAGCACCTGGGACTGGAGGCCACCGAGCGAATCAACCGCATCATCATCCATCCTGAGGACCCGAACACCGCGTGGGTCGCTGCGCTCGGACGCGAATGGGGGGAGAACGAAGAGCGCGGCGTTTACCGGACGAGAGACGGCGGGCGTACCTGGCAGCGGATCCTGTACGTCAACGAGCGTACCGGAGCTGCCGATCTCGTGATCGACCCCACCAACCCGGACAAGCTGTTCGCCGCGATGTGGGAATACCGTCGCTGGCCGTGGTTCTTCAGCTCGGGTGGACCCGGCTCGGGGCTGTACGTCACCCGGGACGGAGGGGATGCCTGGACCCACATCACGCCTGGGGACGGCCTCCCTGAGGGAGACCTGGGGCGCATCGGGATCGGGATCGCGGCATCCGATACGCGAATCGTGTACGCGTACGTGGAAGCCCGCGAGAACGCACTGTTTCGATCCGACGACGGCGGGATCACGTGGCAGTCCGTGGGGAAGGGCGACAACATCGGGAACCGTCCGTTCTACTACGCCGACATTCGGGTGGACCCCGAGCGAGCGGATCGAGTCTACAGCCTGTGGTCGGTGATCAGCGTGTCGGACGACGGAGGCCGGAACTTCCGACAGCTGGTCGGCTGGGACATTCACCCGGATCACCACGCCATGTGGATCGACCCGGCCGACGCTTCCCACATCATCATCGGCAACGACGGCGGGGTCGCGATCAGCAGGGACCGCGGCAGCACGTGGCGCTTCGTGAGCAATCTCCCCCTCGCTCAGTTCTATCACGTGCGGGTGGACATGGAGCGGCCCTACAACATCTATGGAGGCATGCAGGACAACGGGTCCTGGAAGGGCCCTTCCACCGTCCTCGAGACCGGGGGAATCCGGAACTTCCACTGGGCCGAGGTCGGCTTCGGAGATGGATTCGATACGGCGCCTGATCCAGAAGATCCGATGCGAGGGTATTCGATGAGCCAGGAAGGCTATCTGGTTCGTTGGGACCTTCGCACGGGCGAGCGCAAGGATATCCGGCCGGCTCCAGCGCCGGGGGGCGACCCGCTTCGTTTCAACTGGAACGCCGGCTTCGCTCAGGATCCGTTCGTTCCCGGTACGATCTACTTCGGCAGTCAGTTCCTGCACCGGTCGCTGGATCGGGGGAACACGTGGGATGTGATCAGTCCGGACCTGTCGACGAACAATCCGGAATGGCAGAAGCAGAGCGAGAGTGGCGGGCTGACTCCCGACGTGACGGGCGCAGAGAACTACACGACCATCGTGGCCATCGCTCCGAGCCCCATCGAGGAGGGGGTGCTGTGGGTCGGGACCGACGATGGTCGCCTGCACGTGACTCGGGACGGGGGCGTGACCTGGAGGAGCGTGGAGCGGAACGTCCCGGACGTTCCGGAACACACGTGGATCCCACACATCGAGCCATCTCGATTCGACGCGGCGGGAGCGTTCGTGGTGTTCGACGACCACCGGCGGTCCAACTGGGAGCCCTACGTGTTCCGAACGGAGGACTACGGCGACCACTGGACACGCATCGCGGACGTGGACGACGTACGGGGTTACGCACTGGCCATAGCGCAGGATCCGGTCGATGGTGACTTGCTGTTCCTGGGAACCGAGTTCGGCCTGTGGGTCAGCACGGATGGCGGAGACGGCTGGTTCAAGTGGACTCACGGCGTGCCCACCGTAGGCGTCCGTGACCTGCTCGTTCACCCCCGAGATCACGACCTCGTCGTCGCGACACACGGTCGAGCCGCGTACATCGTGGACGACATCAGCCCGCTGCGTGGCTTGCAGCCCGGCACGCTGGAAGAGGCTCTTCACCTGTTCCCGATTCCCGACGCCGTGC
>CANPVW010000125.1 GCA_947581745.1 Candidatus Benthicola azotiphorus | reverse complement strand
GACGATCGCGTGTTCCGTTTCCCGAAGTCCCCGAATCAGCGAGTTGACGTCGTCCGCGCTCGCTTCGACGGTATGCGGCGGGTGGAAGTCCTGGCTGTCACCGTGCAGGCGGAGATCCACCAGGACAACGCCCCAGTCCGGCCGCTCCTGAACCAGCGCACGACCGATCGAGGCCCAGTTCCGGCCCGATCCCAGAAATCCGTGCAGGAAGTAGACCCACCGATCGGGCGTCACCGGGGATCCCTGCAGGCGCCGGTGCGCGAGGATCGCGCGACGTTCCCCCCTGGCTGGAGGTTTCGGCCGACCGCTCATTGAGCTGGCCTCCGCCCGGGCCCGGGCGGGCGGCGAGCCGCCGCGCATCGAACGGCTTCCTCGTACGCCCGCTCGGTCAGATCCAGCATGCGTTCCACCGAATACCCGTCGCGCATCCGGCCGCGGGCCGCCCGGCCGAGGCGGGACCGCTCCTCGGGATCCCGGATCAGTCTCGAGAGCGCGCCGGCCAGGGCTCCCGAATCGTCCGGCGGCACCAGGAGGCCCGTCACCTCGTCGGCCACGGCCTCGGGGATGCCGCCTACCTTCGTGCTCACCGCCGGAAGCCCTGCCGCACCCGCCTGCAGCAGCGATTGGGGCACCCCCTCGTTGCGCACGGACGGAAGGCAGAAGATGTCGAGGGCCGCGAGCACGTCCGGTATGTCTTCCCGATGACCGGCGAAACGGACCGCAGATCGCACGCCGAGATCGGTCGCAAGTGACTCGAGTCCGGCCCTCAATCCGCCATCACCCACGACGACCAGCAGACAGTCGGGACACGCCTCGAGGATCTGCGGCATCGCCCTGAGAAGCACCGAGTGTCCCTTGTCCTCCCTCAGGTAGGCGACGACGCCTATCACCGTGGCCGTCGCGGGAATCCCGAGCGACCGACGCGCCCCGTCCCGCCTCTCCGGTTCCGGCCGGAATCGATCCGGGTCCACCCCCGACGGAATCGACGTGGAGCGGGCCAGGGGAAACAGACCCGATTCGGCCAGGTCCCCGCGCACCTTCTCACCCGTCGTGATCAGGTAGTCGGCCTGTCCGTAGAGGAACCGGTGCAGCGGCCCGGGATCGACCTGAGCCGAGATGTGTCGGCTGCGCACCAGCGCACCCGGATCGGACCCCAGGGAACGGGCGAGAGCCACGACCCAGCTGTCCGCCGAGCTGTGGGAGTTCGTCACGTCCGGTCGAAGCCGGCGCAGCAGGCGCGACAGCCCCAGAACGGCGATGGGAAGCCGATCGCGCCGGAAGGACAGCGGGATCACCTCCAGCCCGCTCTCCCGCGCGCGAGCCGCCAGAGCGCCGTCGGACGGCGCCGCGATCCGCACCTCGTGGCCCCGCGCGCTCATCCCGAGGCTCTCGGCGAGCACTCTGCGCTCCTGCCCCCCCATTACCGTGGATGATTCTGTATGCAGGATGCGCACGGCGGCTCCGATTCGCTCACGTGAAGTAGAGACGTTGACATCCGTGATCGCGGGACACAATACGAGAGAGGCGTAGACGCCATCCGGCGGACACCTCGCCCTGAATCGAATCTCGGGGAAGCAACGATGAGCACGGAAGCGAATCCGGACACCGGCGGAGTGACCCTGCGCTGCGCCTTCTGTCAGAAGCTCAACCGGCTGGACATGAAGCGGGCCGCGGACCGCCCCCAGTGCGGCGAGTGCGGCCGGCCGTTCCTGCTCGACCGGCCGGTGAAGATCACAGGAGAGGACTTCGATCGGCTGGTCAGGGAGGCGGGCATCCCGCTCCTCGTCGACTTCTACGCCGATTGGTGCGGTCCGTGCAAGATCATGGCCCCGGTCCTCGACGATGTCGCCGCCGAGCATGTGGGCCGGCTCCTGGTGGCCAAGCTCGACACCGACGCGTATCCGCAGGTCACGGCCAGGATGGGCATCCGCGGCATCCCGACTCTGGTCCTGTTCCGGGCCGGAGGCGAGGTCGCCCGGCGGACGGGGGCGGTGCCCCGCCCCGCCGTGGACGAGATGCTGGCGTAGGACGGCGGCCCGCGTGAGGCAATCCGTGCTGGGCAGGGTGCGCCGACCGTTCCGGGCCCTGGTCGTGGGCTTCGTGCCGGAATCCGCCGACCTCTCCGCCGACGAGTGGAGGCGTGGCGAGGAGCTTGCCGAGCGCCTCCTTTCCGGACGTCCCGGGAGGGTGCGAAGACAGGTGACCCTGCTGATCCTGGCGCTGAACCTCATCGCCGCGGCGCGATTCGGGCGGACCCTCCCCGCTCTCGACCCCTCGACGCGATCGCGGCTTCTGACCTCGCTTCAGGATTCACCGCTTCTGCTTGTCCGCAGGGGAGTATGGGGGCTGCGGACGCTGGCTTTCCTCGTCTACTACGGACGCGAGCAGGGTCGCGCCGCCGTTGGCTATCGGGCGAGCGCATCCGGCTGGGCGTCGCGGCGATCCCCGGGAACCGGAGCCGGGGAAGGTCGCGAGCCTTGAGATCGGCCCGTTGCGACGTGGCGATCATCGGTTCAGGCGCCGGCGGCGGCACGGTCGCACAGGCCCTCATCCCCCTCGCGACGCAGGGTCGCCGGGTCATCGTGTTCGAGCAGGGCGGCCGGCTCGAGCAGGCCGAGTTCACCGGAATCGAGACGGAGATGGCCGAGTCCCTCTACGAGGATGGCGGCGGCTTCCTCACCGAGGAAGGCACCCTCAGCCTCGCGTTCGGACGGACGTTCGGCGGATCCACGGCAGTGTACTCGGGAACTTCGCTTGTCCCGTCGGCCCGGGTGATCGAGGCGTGGGCCGTGCCGGGCCTGACGCACGAAGACCTGGTCAGCCGGTGCGAACGACACGCCGCGAACAACGGGGTGCACCTGCTTCCGCCGGAACAGATCAACGACAACAACCGGCTGTTCCGCGAGGGGTGTCTCGGCATCGGCCTCGAGGCAGAGCAGTTCCCAGTCAACGTGCGTGGGTGCCGGGGCGCCAGCCTGTGCAACCTGGGCTGCCCGAACGGTGCGAAGCAGGGCACGGACCGCGTGCAGCTGCCGGCCGCCGAGCGTGGCGGGGTCGAGGTGGTGACTCGCGCCGAAGTGCGGCGGATCGGGGATCGACGCCTCGTCATCAGGGTCGAGCGACCCGGCCCGGGAGAAAAGGGAGCGGCGTCCGCGTGGCCGGCCGGAGAGTATTCGGTGGAAGCCCCGATCGTCGTGGTGGCCGGAGGAAGCGTGGGAAGCAGCGCGCTCCTGCTGCGCTCGGGTCTCGGATCGGCGCTTCCGCGCCTGGGCGAGGGCTTCACCTGCCACCCTGCCCTCATCCTCGTCGGGGAGCACGAGCGAGAGATCACGAACGATGTCGGGCATCCGAAGAGCTACTATCTGGACAGGTCCGTGGAAGAGCGCTTCGTGCTCGAAACCTGCATGTACTTCCCGTTCGTCACCGCGAAGAATCTGACGGGCTTCGGACCGGACCACAGTACCATGATGAGATCGTTCCGCAGGCTGCAGATGATCCTGGCCCTGGCCTGCGATCGGGCGACGCAAGGCAACCGCATTTCGGTCGACCGTTCCGGGCGGCCCAGGGTCCACTACCGGTTCACCCCGGAGGTCCGCGAAGCGCTCGCGGCCGCGAACCGGGCGGCGGCCCGGATCTTCTTCGCGGCCGGCGCGCTCCGCGTGCATGCGCCGCTCGCAAACCCGCCGCTCCTGGCGCGCGACGAAGCCGCGCGCATCGCCGGGCGGATCACGGCCACAGCCTTCATCCCCGGGAAGACGTCGATATCCGCCGCTCATCTGATGGGTGGCTGCGGAATGGGGTCGAGCCCGACGGACTCGGTCACCGACTCGTGGGGCCGCGTTCACGGACTGCCCTGGCTGCGGATCGCCGATTCCAGCCTGTTCCCCGACAGTCTCGAGATCAATCCGTACCTCACGGTGATGGCCCTGGCCGACCGGACGGCTAACGCGGTGCTCGAAGACGCGGGCCGTCTGCTGGCCAACCGCGGGACCGGCCTTTCGTGACCCGTCCGCGCGACGACCGGGGCCTGCGCGGCGCCGAGGCGGTCGTCAGGGCGTTGGAGGACGAGGGCGTGCCCTTCGCGTTCGGGATTCCCGGGACGCACAACATCGAGCTGTACGACCGACTTGGAAGCTCTGATTCAGTGGAAGTCGTGCTGGTGACGGACGAGCAGAGCGCCTCGTTCATGGCCGACGGGCTGTGGCGCGCCTCGTCCCGCCTGGGCTGCGTGAACGTCGTCCCGGGCGCCGGATTGACCCACGCAATGTCCGGAATCGCCGAGGCGTTCCTCGACCACGTCCCGATGCTGATCCTCGGCTGCGGCATTCGCCGTGATACCGGGCACGCGTTCCAGTTGCACGACGTGGACCAGCTCGCGATGGTCGCGCCTGTGACCAAGGGCGCATTCCGCCCCTCCAGGGCAGAGGACATCTACCCGGCCATCCGGCAGGCTTGCGACCTCGCCCGCTCCGCCGCCCCGGGTCCGGTCATGGTCGAGGTACCCGCCAGCCTCTACATGCGACCCGGCCACGACCCGGGAGATCCGGGCGTCAGGCCCTCGCCAGCCGAGCGGCTCGTCCCGCCTTCGGCCGAGCAGGTCAGGGACCTCGCAGGAACCCTGCTCGCGGCACGCCGACCGCTGCTCTACCTGGGTGCGGGGGCCGCACCCGCCGCGGACCGGCTGGTCGAGCTGGGGGAGCTCCTGGAGTCTCCCGTGGCCACGACGCTGCAGGGCAAGGGGGTGTTTCCGGAATCTCACCCCCTGTTCGCCTGGCCCGGATTCGGCGCCGCGGCTCCACCCTTCGTCCGCCGCATCGCCGCGGCGTGTGACGCGACCCTCGCCATCGGGTGCAGATTCTCCGAGGTCGGCACGGGCAGCTACGGCGCGGTGCCCCCCGAGCCTCTGCTGCACGTCGACATCGACCCGGCGGCAATTGGCGCGAACTACGAGCCGCACCTCGGACTGGTGGCGGATTCCGCGATCCTCGTCCCGGCGCTGGTAGATGAGCTGCGGCGTCGGGGGTGCGATCGGCGACCGGACCCGGACCTGCGTCGCCGCCTCGAGGAGGGACGCCGCGAGACCCGGGCCGCACAGCGCACGCCGACCGGCGCCGGCGGCGTCACGCCGGGGCTTCTTCTCTCCGCCATCCAGGAGAGCCTCGGACCGGATACCGTGTTCGCGACGGACAGCGGCAATGGTACCTTCCTGGCCGCCGAGATGCTGACACTCGACCTTCCACGCCGATTCCTGGCGCCGATTGACTACTCCTGCATGGGATACGCGGTCCCCGCGGCCATCGGGGCGGCGCTCGGACTCCCGGGGACGCCGGTTGCGGCCCTGGTCGGCGACGGGGCCTTCCTGATGACCGGCCTCGAGGTGCTCACCGCGGCGCAACGCAGCCTTCCCGTGGCGTTCTTCGTCCTCAGGGACCGGGAGCTGGCCCAGATCGCGCAATTCCAGGCGACCGTATACAACAGGCGGGAGAGCAGCGCCCTGCCCGACTACGACCTCGCGGCTTTGGCGCGGGGGCTCGGCGTCCGGTGCCTCGAGCTGCCGAACGACGGGGCGATCGACGCGGTGCTCGCAGGGGTCGCGGAACGGCTGGCCGGCGGTAATCCGGTGGTCGTGGACGTCGCGATCGATTACTCGGCCAAGTCGTGGTTCACACGCGGAGTGGTGAAGACGAACCTGGCCCGTCTTCCGTGGGCGGATCGGCTCCGGCTCGTGGCCCGGGCCGTGACCCGGCACCTGTCGGGCTGAGCGTTCCGTCCGCTTGTCACGAGACTGCGCGGGCCTTTATTCTGGCTTGGGAAGCGCGTTGCTCTTCGACCCCCGGACCCGGAGGGTGCCTTGACCTGGATCCTGATACTCCTGGCAATCGTCGCCATCGGCGGCATAA
>CANPVW010000124.1 GCA_947581745.1 Candidatus Benthicola azotiphorus | reverse complement strand
CTCCCGCCACAGGGCCGGCGGCCCCGTCCAGGTCGACGCCGACGTCCTCCAGGACCTTCGCTTCTGAGAACTCCCCTTCGAGCTCCGGACGGAGTGGATCGCGCTGCGTCTGAGTGACGAGATCGGCTCCGACGCCGAACTGAAGGTCGACGTCCACGCCGCGATCCCTGCCGTTCCCGAGCAGCGCCAGCTCGGGGTCGAAAGACGCGCGCAGGCGGTCCAGCCATTCCATCTCACGCCCCCCGAGCGTCGATTCGTCCAGGTCCGCCAGTGCACGCGCGATGTCCACCCGCCGCCACGGCTTGACGATCGGAGACAGCGACCGGATCAGGCCAGCGGCCACCCAGTACTCGAGGATCGGGTACTGCCAGCTGTCGAGCCGAAGGTATGGGGAAGCGTAGAAGGGCTCCTTCGGCAGGCGCCGTCTTGTCGCCGCTTCCTCGGCCGGCGCCTGTGCGGAAGTCTGCTGCGCCGTCGCGCCCCGCCAGGGCACCGCGACCAGCAGAAGCGAAAGCACGAGCCCGAGACGATGCGTCTGGATCATCGTGGCAACCTACGGGTCGTCCACGGCGGGCTCAACGACCCCCGGGGGCCGGGCGGCTACGGGGTCCCGAACTTGGTGTCTATCGCGATGCCGCAGTCCCGCAGGAACTTCGTCGGCAACTCGCCGCCGGCGAAGATGAAGGTGTAGTCGTTGGGAAGCGTCTCGGGAGCGCCGCCGTTCCGATAGGTCACCGAATCGGGATCGATACGCACCAGGTTGGTGCCCCACAGGACCTCCAGCCGGCCGGCCGCGACGGCCTGCTCCACCCGCTCGTGGTTCTTGGGCTTGATCCGCCGGAAGCTCGCACCGCGATAGGACAGACGGACCTCGTTGCCCGGCTGCGCGGCGAGCGCCAGCGCGGCCTCGATCGCCGAATCGCCCCCTCCCACCACCAGAATCCGGTCTCCCTGGAAACTCTCGGGCTCGCGGAGCGAGTAGGCCACCGTGGGAAGCTCCTCGCCCGGCACCCCGAGCTTCCGTGGGACGCCGCGGCGTCCGATCGCCAGAACGAGGCGGCGTGTCTCGATCTCGCGCAACGTGGTCTCGACCAGGAAGCCGGTGCGCCCGGGGGCCCCCGCACCCGCGAGTGCCCGCGCGGACGTGACGGTTTCTCCCGTGGAGACCTCGAGACCCGACCCCCGGACGATCTCCTCCCAGGTCCCTATGAGGTCTTCCTTGGTGATCTCGCTCACGTTCAGCTTGCCGTAGCCCGGTATCTCGACGGGCCGCGTGAGCACCAGCTTCTTGCGCGGGTAGTGGCGGACCGTGCCGCCGATGTCCTCGCGCTCCACCGACAGGAACCTGAGCCCTGCGGCCCTCGCGGTGAGCGAGGCCGACAACCCGGCCGGTCCACAGCCTACGATCACCAGGTCGAGGTCCGGATCGCCGGGGGCGCGCGACTCCGAGCCGATCTTCTTCACGATTCCCTCCACGCACTGCCGGCCCTGCTCGAACGCGTTGCCGACAAGACCCATGCCGCCAAGCTCCCCGATGACGTACAGGCCCGGCACGTTGGTCTCGAAGTTCTCACGGATGAAGGGAATGTCGATGCCGCGTTTCTCGGTCCCGAACACCAGCTGTATGGCGTGCATCGGGCAGGCTCGCTCACACAGGCCGTGGCCGATGCAGCGGGCCGGGGAAATGACTTTGACCCGCCCGTCGATCAGCCCGAATACATCGCCCTCGGGGCACACGTCCACGCAGTTCCCGGTTAGAATGCAGCCGGCCGGATCGATCACCGGGTGCAGACTCACGGGCTCGTGCAGCCCGTACCGCAGGGCCTCGGCCTCCGCCTCGCGGGAGGCGGCCTCGCGCCTGCGGTGGCTGGACAGGAACGGCAGCAGGACCGCCGCCACGAGGACGGCGCCGATCAGCGGTACGATGAGCGAGTCTGGCATCGGCCCGTCCGTTCCTTCAGAACGCCCACCACAGAGACACGTAGATCGAGTTGGCATCGAGTTGAGCGCCGCGCTGCACGCGCCCGGCCAGCGTCCCGCGCAGACGGCGGGTCAGCGGAAAGTCCACGGCCAGGTCTCCGGCATGCGTGGTGAACGCGGCCGCCGGCTCTTCCGTCCGGTAGTACGTGTACGTGAGGCGCGCGAACGTCGGTCCGAAGCGGCGAGTCAGACCCGGCATGGCGTACACGATGTGATCGCCGTCCCGATCACGGTAACTCACGTTGCCGGTGAAGCCGAGGTCCCACAGGGGCGTTTCGGACACGCTGAACCAGCCGGAGTAGGTCCAGCTCCTCCCGAGTCCGTCTTCCGTGACGTCGTCGGCCGTCACGTCGGCCCCCACGATGGACCCGGAAAAGCCGTAGGTCAGCCCGAGGTTCGCACGGTCCCGTTGATAAGTGATCGGCACGATCTGCTCCACCCGGTACGGCTGTCGGAGCGAATAGCGCGCGTGCGCCGTCATCCCGCCGACGATCGGCGCGGACGCGCCGAACAGCAGCCGGCTGACCCTCCACGTGTCGTCGGTCGGATCGCGGTCTACCGCCAGGCTCTGGCTCAGGCGGATCGGCCCCGTCCTGAGAGTCTGCGTCAACCCGATGTACGAGTGATTCGACAGCGAGTCGGCCTTCGGCATCTCCTGCGTGAAGGAAAGCGCCGCGTCGTAGCGGAGCGGCCCCGTTCGATCGCTGTAGTTGGCGAACACCGAGTACTTGGGAATCGAGTCGCTGATTCCGCCGTCCTCACGGCTCGGCCGCAGACCCGCCGACGCGCCGGCGCCGAATCCCTCGCGCCCGCCCACGTGCACCCACGCGCCATCGAAGTAGCCGGACATCGGCTCGTACGGGTTGTAGAGACGCCCGAGCGAGGCCTGTACCGATCCGAAGTCCTTCCTGAGCTCCAGCGAATACACCCGCACGAAGTCCTGCGGCTGAACCACGTCGTCGGTGCTCGCACGGTAGGAGGCGCGGAGGTTGGTCCGGAAGTCGAGACCGCCGGGCAGCTCGGCCACGCCGAGACGAAGAGCCATCGTCGGGGTGCTGAACTGGCGGTCGACGCTCTCGAGGTCGTACTCGTCCCACGAGGTGGTCGTCTCGCGGGCGTCGAACGTGAGTCCCAGGCCGCCGCTCACGCGCGGCCCGGTTGAGGAACCCGTCGACGACCGCCGCGGGGAAGCCGCCACGGCCGCACCGGCGGCCGGCGCCGCTGGCGGCGTACCGTCCGCCGACGCCTCGATCCTCAACCGCAGGATCGCGCCGCGGGTCACCGGAAACGGGGATTCGACGAACGTCGTGATCGAGCGCTTCGTGGTGGCCTCGATCACCCTCAGGCGGCCTACTTCCTCGTCACCTTCCGCTCCCATCACCACGAGGATCGACCCGGCGACCAGGCCCATGTCCGTTCCGGCCCCGAGGTAGATGTCCGAACCCGCGATCTGCTCGACCTGGGCGTCGAGCGGTGTGTCCTGCGCACGGACGGACGGCGCCGCCGTGAGCCCGAGCAGGATCAGCGCCGCGAACCCGCGCGGCGCGCGCAACGACGGGGCGCGGCGCATCAGTCGCCTCCCCGTCCGTTCGGGTGGCAGTCGTAGCATTCGGCCGAGTCGTAGACGTAGCCCGACACCTCCCGGTGCTTGTCATCCATGGGCGAGCGATCGTGCTCGTGGCAGTTGAAGCACGTGAAGGCGCCGAAGTCGGACGGGACGTCGTGGCAATCCGCGCAGCTTCCCCATCGGCTGCGGTGCGCGCCGCTGAAGATCGGGAAGTACATCGGATCGTGCTCCGTGAAGGTCGCGTCGTCCCAGCGCTCCACGTTGTGGCACGCCGTGCAGTTGGTCGGGAACCCTGATCCTGCGTGATCCGGATCGGCCGTGTCGTAGTCGAGCTGGTGACAGCCCACGCAGTCCTGATCGCTGGAGACGCCCGGGAACAGGGGATCGTAGTCCGGCAGCACGTGGCAGCTGGAGCACGGAAGGCGGCTGTGGGCACCCAGAAGCCGGAAGTTGATGCCCAGCGTGGTGTGGTCGAAGTTCGCGTCCTCCCAGCTGTCGACGTTGTGGCACGCCGTGCAGTTGGTCGGAAAGCCCGAACCGGCATGATCCGGAGTGGCGTTGTCGTAATCGTCCTGGTGACAGCCCACGCAGTCCTGGTCGCTCGAGACGCCGGGGAACAGCGAATCGAAGCCCGGGACGACGTGGCAGCTCTCGCACGGGATGCGAGAGTGAACGGCGATGAGCCGGAAGCCGCCCGACACCGTCACGTGATCGAAAGCGATCCCCGCGCCGAAAGCCAGCGTGTTGTGACAGGACTCGCAATCGGTGGAAAAACCGTTCTCGACGTGATCCAGCGACGCGGTCTCGTAGTCCTCCGCGTGGCAGGAGTAACACTCGGGATCCAGCGTGGTGTACGCTCCGCCGGTGTCGTCGACGTGACAGTTCGCGCACGACACCTGGAGGTGTGAGCCCGTGAGCGGAAGGGCCGTCCGGGCGTGAAGCGCCACGCCCGGGACGTCGTTGAACGAGGTGGTGTTGTGACACGCCACGCACTCGACGGACAGGTTGCCCATGTGCACGTCCACGTGGCAGTCCGCGCATCCGGCCGCCGAGACCTTCGGCTCGGCGAAGTTCAGTCCGAGGTGACAACTCGTGCAGGTCAGCTCGGCGTGACGGCCGGTCTGCGCGAAACCGGTCTCCGCCTCGTGATCGAAGTCCAGCGGTTCCCTGGCCGGCGACCACCCCTGCTGCGTGTGGCACAGCGTGCAGTTCAACGGCTTCGAGGTCTCGCCGTGCGGGTAATCCACCTGCTGAGCGGTGGCCCCGGCAGGCAGGGCCAGCAGCGCCAGCAGAAACGGCGCCGTGACCAGCGGACGCAACCTCACACGCCACCTCCGTGACAGTCGGTACACTCGGATCCTAGAGGCCGATAACGAATCATGGTGCCGCCGCCCGGTCGGGGTTCAGTCTTGTGGCATTCCGAGCACGCCACCTCCTCGTGGGCCCCATCGAGCGGATAGGCCGTCCTGTCGTGATCGAAGTCGTCTATCGCGAACGTGTCGCTGCGGTGACACGAGTCGCAGGCGGCATCGCTGAACTGGCCTTCGTGAGGATCCGAGGGAACGTGACAGTCGGCGCACCCGGGGAGCCCGATGCGGAAGCGGAAGTCGGAAGCGCGCGGCGGGCGGGCCGTACTCGTCGCGAGCGAGGCGGACTCGGATGGGTGGCACGCCAGGCACGGAGTGGCGACGTGAGCGCCCTCGAGAGGGAATCTCGTCTCCTCGTTGTGACGCCGGAAGTCGTAATCGGCCGGATACCATTGCTCCTGCCCGTGGCACCGGTCACACGCACCGCCCTCCGCCGACCGCACGAACTCGCCCTCGTGTTCGTCCACGTGGCAGGATTCGCAGCCCTCGGCAACCGGGCTCGGGTACGTGCGACCCTCCGTCCCGGTGCGGAAGGTTATCGCCAACGCCTCGGTGTCCGCGCGCGCTGGTGAATGGCAGGCCGCGCACTCTGCTTCTTCGTGCGCGCCCTCGAGAGCAAAGACCGCGTCGTGATCGAAACGGTCGCGCACGTCCTCCTCGCGTACACGCTCCCAACCCGAGGTCACGTGGCAGGCGGAGCAGGTCGCTCCCATCCCGCCCTCGTGCTCGTCCCGGTGGCAGTTCGAGCACTGAGCGAACGGAATGCCCGTGAACTGCAGGGCCGGCGCGGAGCCCGCCGTCGTCACTCGCGAACCCGGTGCGCCCTGGACTGGAGGATGGCAGCCGGCGCACTCGACCTCCGTGTGCAGGCCGGTGAGACGATACCGGGCGGCATCGTGGTCGAAACCGGCCGGGTTCTCCCAGTTCCGCTGGTCGTGGCAGCCTTCACACGCCTGGTCCGCGAACTGGCCTTCATGCGGGTCGTCCTTCTGGTGGCAGGCGGCGCATTCGGTCCCGAGCCCGAGGTAGGTGCGGGACAGCGCTCCGTAACGGCCCTTGAACGTCCGGACCTCCAGAGAGCGGATCATCACCGGCGCGTGACATTCCCGGCATTCGAGCTTCGCGTGCGCTTCCTCGGGAGCCCAGCCGACATCGCCGTGATCGAACTCCGTCGGCTCCCAGCGCACCAGGTCGAAGTCACGGCCGAAGTGCTCCTTGTGACATTCGGCGCAATCGGAGGACACGCCTTCGGTCGAATGATAGCCCTCCCCTGCTTCGATCCGGGTTCGAAGCGGAGTGTGACAGGCGAGGCAGAGGTCCCTGTCGACACCCTTCTCGCGAAGCTGATGGCAGTTCGTGCAGGCACGGATGCCCTCGAGCTCCGAGTGAACCTCGGAGAGCTTGCCCGGAGAGATGAGCTGCGCCGAGGCCGGCCGCGCGGCCGGTCCGAGCAGTGCCAGTCCGGTGATCACGATGAAGAGCAACCTCGGTGTTCGCACGCGACAGAAACCGTGCGAAATCCGTACCACATGCCAAGGCCAGCAAAAACAAGGAGTTACGCGTGGGCCATCCTCGTGTCTCGCTGCAATACTTTGCATCGCGTGTAGCGTCTTGCCTCAGAAGATCCAGGAGTAGCCGAACATGAACGCCACCGTGACGTGTACGATCGTGACGATCAGGAGCACGATCGCGAGCGGCAGGTGGAGGAGGTGCCAGTACGAGAACAGGCGCTGGAACGGGAGGAGCAGGCGACTCTGCTGCTCGAGCGCCAGTCGCGTCCGGACGAGGCTCATGATCCCGCCCCGAATCGAGGGGACGACCCCGGCGGAATGCAGGGCACGCCGGCTGCGCAGCAGATGCAGACGGGTCGCCAGGTCCCCCCGGAAGG
>CANPVW010000123.1 GCA_947581745.1 Candidatus Benthicola azotiphorus | reverse complement strand
AGCCGTCGTACCGTGACCCGCTGATCGGGGAAGCCGACCAGGAAGGATTCCTGCAGTTGAATGAACTCGTCGCGTGACTTCACGGGAGGACCGGCCGTGGCGGCGCTGTGCCGGGTGAAATCCTCGGCGACGATCGCGGCAAGCGATTCCCAGTCCGCCGCGTTGGTCGCCTCGGTGAACCGGCGCACGAGGTCCTTGTTGGCTTCCAGGTGTGCGGACGGCGAAGGGGCGCAGCCCACGGCCAGGAACAACAGGACCATCGGGAGAGCAGTCGTGGCAGAGCGCATGATCTCCTCCAGCAGTGAGTCTGGCCTCTACCCTATTGAATCACGGAAATTGACTGCCGTCAAACTCATGGGTCTCCGGGAACAGGCAGCCCCTGCTCCCGCAGGAACGAAAGCTGGTCCCAGTAGCCTCGTTGAAACCGGATCTCTCCCTCGATGACCTGGAAGAAGCCGCAACCGCGAAGTCCCCTGGGATCCCGCCACTCCAGAATGGCCCAGTCTCCGTCCTGGAACAGATTCTCGACAGCGCACGTCATGTCGGCCTCAGCGAACTCGCGCGCAAACTGCTCCCGAATCGCGTCTCGACCCGTGACTGGCAGGCGTACGACCTGGTGGTTCGTGGCGTCTTCGGCGTAAAGGGCAGCGAGGGCTTCGACATCGCCGGCGTTGAACGCTGCCACCCACGCCCGCACTACCTCCTTCGGACTCATCCTCGTCCTCCGCCCGGCTGGCGGTCAGCGGCGCGCAAAGCGAACACCCTCCGCACCAAGACCCAGGACAGCCGCGTCAGGCTGCTCACCTCGTCCATCGAACCGTAGCATCTCGTAGCCATAGAGCGCTGTCACCTGGTTGTGGTTCGGGTTCTCAGGACGGAACACGCGGCGCCACTCCCGTTGACGCGCATCCATGATGCGGACCGATCGCCGCGGACGCGAGCGATCGTCTCCTCAGGTGCTTGCCAATACATAGAACACCTATGTATACTACCTCTATGTATGAACGAGATCCGTTCCCGATCCGCTCGCGGCGTCCGGCGTGGACATAGGCAAGGACCTTGTCGCGGCGTCCGCCACTCCCCTGGTGCTGGCCATCCTGAGCGAGGGCGAGAGCTACGGCTACGCCATCATCAAGCGCGTGGACGAGCTGTCCGGCGGGAAGCTGCAGTGGACGGACGGCATGCTCTACCCACTCCTCCACCGCCTGGAGCGCAACGGTCTGGTGAAGGCGCGCTGGGGCCGATCCGAGTCGGGCCGGCGACGGAAGTACTACGAGCTCAGCGAGGAGGGCTCCGAGGAGCTCACCAATCAGCAGCGGCAGTGGCAGGTCGTGGAGGATACGCTCCGCGGAACCCCGTTCTGGTTTTCTAAACTCGCGCCGCAGGGAATCTGACGGCGCTATCAGGAGGCGTACCGGTGCTTGAGGAACGGATTGGAGAATGGCGGTCCTACGTGCTCCGAAGGCAGGAGATTACGACTGCGGATGTGGATGAGCTCGAAGACCACCTCCGAAACCAGGTATCCGACCTCCAGGAGGCGGGTCTCGATGGGGAAGAGGCCTTCCTGATCGGCGTGAAGCGCCTCGGCGAACTCGACGCGCTGTCCCGGGAGTTCGCCCGGGAGTACTCCGAACGTCTGTGGAAGCGCCTGGTGGTGGCGGAAGCCGCGGGGAGCGGGGCCGCATGGAGCCCGGAGGCCCGCGTGGCCCTTGGGCTGGCCGTGGCCGCGGCGGTGGCCATCAAGTTGCCCGGACTTTTCGGGCTGAACCTGACGGACGGCACGCTGGCCTCTCAGTCCTTCTACATCCGGAACCTCAGCCTCTTCGTCCTCCCCTTCCTCGCCGGTTTCTTCGCGTGGAAGCGAGGACTGGACTCCGCGGGCCTGCTGAGGCTGGCGGCGCCCTTCATCGCGGGAGCCCTGGCCGTCAACCTGCTCCCCTTCACACCCATGGGGAACACGGAGGTGCTGGCGGCCCTGCACCTTCCCATCGCGCTCTGGCTCGCCGTGGGCGTCGGATACGCGGGCGGCGCCTGGCGGAGTCATGACCAGCGCATGAACTACGTCCGCTTCACCGGGGAGTGGTTCATCTACTTCGTCCTCATCGCCCTCGGCGGGGGCGTCCTGATGGGCTTCACCATGTTCGTGTTCGGCGCCATCGGCCTGGATGCGGAATCGCTCCTGAATTCCTGGATCCTGCCCTGCGGGGCCGCGGGAGCGGTCGTCATCGCCGGCTGGCTCGTGGAGGCCAAGCAGAGCGTCATCGAGAACATGGCGCCAGTGCTCACTCTGCTGTTCACGCCACTCTTCACCCTCATGCTCGTGGCGTTCCTGGTCACGATGGTGTGGACGGGGAGCGGGATCGACGTGGAGCGGGAGGTCCTCATCGGCTTCGACCTGCTCCTCGTCCTCGTGGTGGGCCTGCTCCTGTACACGATTTCGGCCAGGGACCCCCGGGCGGAGCCCGGCTTCTTCGATGTCCTGCAACTCGTGCTGGTGATCTGCGCGCTCCTTGTGGACGCCATGGCTCTCTGGGC
This sequence comes from Candidatus Benthicola azotiphorus, assembly GCA_947581745.1. Lineage (GTDB taxonomy): Bacteria > Gemmatimonadota > Gemmatimonadetes > Palauibacterales > Palauibacteraceae > Benthicola > Benthicola azotiphorus. The sequence goes on along the minus strand of CANPVW010000123.1, from coordinate 13,449 downwards.
CATCCTCATGCGCATCTCCGCGTTCGGCTTCACTCCCAACCGGGTGGCCGCCCTCGGAGAGAACCTGATCCTCGTGGTGAACCTGAGCTGGTCAGCGGTGCTCTACGCGAGATTGCTTGGGAAACGCTCCGGCTTCGCACCCCTGGAGAGGTGGCAGACAGCGTATCTGCCGGTATACGCAATCTGGGCATGGATCGTGGTGGTGATCTTCCCGCTGGCATTCAGGTTCCAGTAGGGTCGTGCGGTGCGAGCGGGCGACGGTACAGCGCTCAGGGGCTCACCGGGCGGCTACGGGCGCCGCCTACCACGATCCGAGGACGCCCACCTCGCGGAACATGTAGACCAACTGCACCGTGACGGCGGCGGTCGCGCAGGCGAGCTGGATGCTCCGCCGTGTGGAGATCATTCCTGCCACCGCCGCCGCGATGAAGACCAACCAATAGAAGAGGGAGAAAGGGCGGAGGGTCCATTCCGTGCCTTTGAGGAAGCTGTCGACCGTATCCAGGGCGATCACGAGGAGCAGCCCCCAGAAGAACCACTTCCGGCCGTCCATGAAGTAGGCGTACGAGTCGTTCACCCCGGCCATGCGGCTCGGAACCAGCACCGCCGCGAGAAGGAAGAGAGCCACGGCGTACGACACCACGAACAGGTACAGACCGAAGGACCAGTGCGATTCGATCTCCTGGAACTTGAACTCCCACCACCAGAAGGAAATCAGCCAGATGAGGACGGCTGCTACCCACAGGACGTAGACGGCCTCGAGATGCAGCGGCTCTCCGTGGCCCCGGATCCGGTGAACCGCAGTCGCGAGCGCGTTGAGCAGGTGAGTGACGGCGAGCCCGATCACGATCGATACGAGCACCATCACGTATTCGAACGAGCCCATATCTTCTCCGCCTGTCAGGGTGTAACGGCCGACCCGGTCTCGTTCGGGAAGCGCGCCCTCAGATCAGACCTTCCTGGTGCAGCGACGTCCGGAAGCGGGTGGCGCTCACGTGGTGATCCGAGAGCAGTTTGCCGTTCCATAGAAGGGCAAAGACGCGACAATAGGAAGGGGACCGAGCATCCGCGCCGTATACGCGTGTCACCAGGTCCACTGGTTCCCCGACCCACACCGGACATTCCTAAGCACAAATCAGGAGAACCGAGGAAATGACAGTGAGCAAATGGAAGAGACGCATCCGCGGTGCGATCTGCGCCGCAGGTTCGCTGGCGCTTGCCAGAATGGCGGACGACCGGGCCACCCTGGGCAGCGGACCCCGAACGGTAGGGACGCGGTCGTTGCTCGGAAGGGGGCGTGATTAGAATGCGGCTGCGGATCAGGCGGCCCTGGAGGCTCCTGGCGCTGGGAGCGGCGGCCACCCTGGTAGTTGTGCTCGGCAGCCAGTGGCGCGCGGCGATCAGGAGGAACCGCGGGACGGCCGATGAGCCGTTCCGCATCGCCGGAAACCTCTACTACGTGGGTGGCGCCGGCGTCACTTCGTTCCTGCTCACCGGACCGGAGGGACACGTATTGATCGACGGCGGCTTTCCCGAGACCGCTCCGGCGATCGTGGCGAGCATCGCCGCGCTGGGCTTCGACATCCACGACGTGAAGGTGCTGCTGAACACGCACGCGCACGCCGACCACGCCGGCGGACTCAGCGCCCTGCAGGAGACGTCGGGCGCGGAACTGTGGATCAGCGAAGGCGACGCGGATGTCATCGAGTCCGGCGGCTCCGGGGACCCCACTCTGGTCCCTCTCAAATACGTCGGGTTTCTCGGGCTCGGCAGGTTTCCAGCTCCGCGCGTCGACCACCGGTTCGAAGACGGCGATACGATCCGCCTCGGACCTCTCGCGCTCACCGCGCACGTCACCGCCGGCCACACGCCCGGCTGTACGTCGTGGTCGTTCCCGGTCCGCGACGGCGACCGCGAACTGCTTGCGGTCGACATCTGCAGTCTCACGCTGCTGCCTTTCGTATCACTCGTCGAGCCGGAGACGTATCCGGGCATCCGGTCGGATTTCGAGCGGAGCTTCAGTACACTACGGAGTCTGCCGGCCGACATCTTCCTGGCCTCGCACGCGAGCTTCTTCGACATGAAGCGCAAGCTGCTCGAGCGCCCTGACGCCGAGAACCCGGTGGATCCGTTCATCGATCGGACCGGCTACGTCAGGTTCATCGACCGGGCCGAGGAGAGATTCCACGAAGTGCTCGCGAAGCAGCGATAATGCACGCTGGAAGGCGGACGCTGATCGCGCCGACCCCTCAGCTGCTCCCGATCGGCGTCACGATCTCCTCTCAGCTCTCCGCCATGCGGCCCATTCGCATTGCGCGGATCAGCCCCTGGCTTTCCTCTTGTTCAGGCTCACGGCGGCGCGAACGAGAGCCTTGAGCGCCTCGTCGTCCACCTTCTCTCCCTCGTGGAAGTCGATGGCGCGCCTCGTGTTCCCGTGAAGACTCGAGTTGAAGAGGCCCGAAGGATCCTCGAGGGTCGCCCCCCTGGGAAACGTCATCTTCACCGCGGTCTTGTAGGTCTCGCCCGTGCAGATCAATCCGTCGTGCGACCACACCGGGACGTTCCACTTCCACTCCTCGACGACTTCGGGATCGGCCTCCCGGACGAGCGCGCGGAGCCGGCCGAGCATTTCGCCCCGCCAGTCGTCCAGTTCCTCGATTCTCTCATCGATCAGCAGCGACGGCGACTTGCCTTCCTGCGACCCGTCATTCTTCATGCCCGTTTCCTTCCGTGGTCCTACCTCTTCAGGGTCTCCAGCTCCGCCGCGATCGTCGCCTCCAGCTCTTCGGCGGAGAGGATGACACCGTCGAGCAGCTGGGCTGACAGGTGAGCCCAGTACATGCTGTCACGAAGGTAACCTTCGAAGTTCGGACGCGTTCGCATGCGATGGAGCATCCGGTCGGCGTCGGCGCGCGTCGCTCCGATCTCCGGTGCGTCGCGCCGGGTCTCGACGTAACTCGAGGGCGCGTCCTCGCCGGAAGCGCTCAGGAACCGCCGCATCAGCGCGGGGTCGAACGTGCCCGCCCGAAGTCGGAGCTCGGGGTCCATGACGAAGGCCAGCTCCCGGAAGTACGTCTCGGTGATCCCCTCGTCACCCCAGGTGCTCCACTCGTCGATCTGCAGCCCGATCTGATTGTAGTAGTCGGCGATCTGCCTCTTGAGCGCCTCGTTTCTCAACAGGCGGAGGTCCCCCGTGGACTTCAGCTCGTCGATCGTGAACTTCGAGATCGTAGGTGGAAAGAGAACGCCCGCGAAGTGCACTTTCACGACCAGCGAGTCGGGATCGGGCATGGCGTTCGGGTCGTGAAGCCAGGCATCGACCTGCCTCGTGATGGCGAGCCGGTTCCGCGCCTGATCGGCGCTGAACCGCAGGGATCTGAGATCCGCCCCGATGTCCGCGTGCAGGCGCTCCAGGTAGCCGACCTCCCTGGCGACCTCCTCTCGAGCCTGCATCCACTGGTCCGCCCACAGGGCGATCAGGACGCCGAGGGCGACGATGACGAGCTCACCGAGCGCCAGCCGCCAGCTGCCGAGAAAGCGTCCCACGAACCCCGATCCTCCGGCACGATCATGCATCATGTAGATCTCCGCTCTGACGTCCGCATGCGCTCGACACCGGACCTTTCGAGACCCCGCCGTACCGGCACGAAGACGCCAGCCGCGAGAGCTCCAGCCAGGAACGACCCCACGGTTCCCGGGAGGCCGAGTCGGTTCTCGACCCACGCAGAAAGGACGTTCTCCAGTCCGGCGAACACGGTGAGGCCGACAAAGCCGGCAATCCCGTTGATCGTGCTTCGACGAAGCGCCAGCCTCGGGTCGACCGCGCCCGAATAGAGGATCGATACCGCGATGCCGATGAGCATGAAGAGCGGTGCGAAGAACACGATCAGCGGCATGTACCGAGTCAGAAGCCCGAGGCTGACCGGGAAGGCCATGTCCGCCGCGAGCGCGACCGCCGACGTCAGCACGACAAGAGCCGATCCGACCACGCCCACGAGTAGCCAGAGCGCGGATCGGCGCGACTCGGCATCGGCCAGTCTGTAGCCCCTGATGAAGTTCGCGACGGCCAGGCCGAGCATCCCGAGAACGACACTCCCGATGATCGCCGCCACCGTGCCGAGCGCCCAGGGCAGGAGCCGCACCATCGTCTCGGGTTGGATTCCGAAGGCCGTCGCGATCTTCCCGACCAATGAGATCCCGGGCTGGATGAGGAGCGGAGCGGTCAGCGCGAGCGCCCACGGCACCCACCGCCGACCGATCAGACGCCGCCCGCCGTTACCTGAGATCAGATCCTCTGGAAAACGAAGGGACAGATCGAGGAGGGCAGCGGCCGCCAGTGCGAGTGTGAAGGTCGCGAGGAGCAGGGGCATGCCGCTGACCGTGACGTCGAGGCCGGTCACGGAGCCGTCCGGTCCGCGGTCGAGCGAGGCAAAGCGGAGCACGGACCCCCAGCAGATCGCGATCAGGACGAGGAAGAAAGCCAGTCCACGAGCTTCGTATCGGTTCCCGGCACGAACGACCAGCAGAATGGCGAGCGCGCAGGCGATCACCGCGATGACCAGGCTGACCGAGACGCCCAGGATCACCGGGCGTCCGTTCGCCGGCACCGCCTGGTACAACGCCCAGGCAGCCGGGAACAACGTTCCGACGTGCACCAGGGCCGCTACAGCGGTGAGGCCGATGAGGATCGGCGGCCCGGGCCCGAAGCGACCTGAGGGACCCGAGGCTCCGGCGCGATCATGCATCAGCATGGTGTCACACCCGCGGCGCCGAAGATCTCGCCGATTGCGGACAGCATTTCCCAGTTCACCGCGGCTCCTCGCTCATCCCTTTCGTCCCCAGAACGCGGAACGGCCTGACACGTGCGCGCGTCCGGCGCCCCGCCTCTGCACTGCCGCCAAGTACGTTGCAACATCGAGCCCTGTCAACGATGGCTCGACGCGTGGACGGAGGCAGAACCGCCAGCGTACCGGAACCGGGCCTGCCGGCCTTTTCACTCCCGCCGCGCCAACCCGGATGTGCCGCATGACTCACTGCTGTATGTTCGTCGCATGTCAGACTTACGCCGTTACGATGAGCAGGAGATCGCCGAGATCCTGCGGCGAGCTACCGAAGCCGACGGGACCACGCCGACAGCGGCGGGCTCCGGCTTGACCCTCGCGGAGATCCAGGAGATCGGCGGCGAGGTTGGCATCGCGTCCTCTCGCATCGAGCGCGCGGCCCGGTCGCTCGACTCGCCCGAAGCCTCCCCCATGATCCGCTTCTTGGGCGCCCCGCGATCCGTGACACGCACGGTCCCGCTCGAGCGGCCAATGAGTGACGACGAGTGGATGCGACTGGTCGTCATCCTGCGGGAGACGTTCGGCGCGCGGGGTACGGTGGAGTCGATCGGTCCGCTCCGGACCTGGTACAATGGGAACCTCCAGGTCCACGTCGAACCGTGGGAGGGTGCTCACCGGGTACGGATGAGCACGTTCAAGGGGAATGTCACCGAGTTGACGACGTCGGGGCTGGTCTTCCTGCTGATAGGTGTCTTCACGGCGCTCCTCATCTACGCCAAGAATGGGTTGGACGCAGGGCTGATCATGTCGGCCGCGCTCAGTGCCGTGGGCATCGGGATCATTGGCTCGACCCGGCTCTCCCTACCGTCCTGGGCCCACAGGCGAGCCGTTCAGATGGAGGACATCGCAGAACGGATTCCGCGGCTGCTGAGCGAACGGAGCGGGGCTGAGGGAGCTTCCTGACAGCTGCGGCGTGCGGGCCGGATATGCAACGATGAATCCGTCCCTACCAGCCGGCTCGTTCCAATGGCTGAGGTCATCTGATCAGCGGCCCAGGTCGCTCCTAGCTGGCAAGGTCGTAGAGCAACCTGTAGAAGCGAACCCGGTCGGAATCCAATGTCGCTCCATACTCGGCCAGGAATAGCTCTTCGAAACCGGGGCCCAGATTCCACGTGAGGCTCCAGGTCGCCACCGCCAGGTCCCACCAACGGTCCGCCACGCCCAGCTCTCCGAGATCAACGAAGCCGGTGGCGCGCCCCTCTTCGATGAGGATGTTCGGAAGGCAGTAGTCGCCATGACACACGACCAGATCCTCTGATTCCGGTTGTATCGACTCGAGAAGCTTTACCGCCGCGGTTGGCGTCAGATGGGCGAATTCCTCGTGGAAGTCACCCGGCGGGTCGATGCGTCCGGACCGGAGCCTCGCACGGACATGCCGGATCGCAGGTCGGATTCGAAAGTCGAAGGGACATGTCCGTGCCGGTGCAGTGTCATGGAACATGCGTAGCCCGCGGGCGAGAATTCGAGTCAGCTCAGCCGGGTCTTTCGTGAGGTCGGGATTGGTGGCGTCTCGACCGGGCAGCGCCGTCGTGACCAGCCAGTCGATCGAATCCCCGGTGCCCTGGTGGACGACGGTCGGCACCGGGAGGCAGGATTGAGCCCACCGCATTCGCTCCGCCTCTCCGTCCAGGGTCGGGAAGTGTCCCGTGTGGGCGAGCTTCACAAAGGACTCGGGGACCCCTCCCCGCTCCAGCCGATAGACGACGGAGTGCCCGGCATACTGATAAGCGAGCTTCCAATCGAGGTCAGCGTACGTCGCTCTGAGCATCGGAGGCGGCTTCAGCCAGACCCTGTCATCCATCGTCTCCTCGCCTCCGCGCGTCAGCTCCAGTCTCCTTGCTGCATCAGCCCGCGCCGTGGAGCTGGATCGCCTCGCGCATCGGGCGCTTCATTGACCGGCAGGTGGTTGCCACAATTCGACCTTGTTTCCCTCGGGATCGATGACCCAAGCAAACTTGCCGAATTCAGAGTCATCGATCTTGTCGAGGACGTTGCAGCCTTCCGCTTTGAGCGCCGCGACCACAGCGTGAAGATCTTCAACGCGGTAGTTGACCATGAAGGAGGCCTTGCTCGGAGCAAACTGGTCGCCTTCCTCCGGACCCACGCACCAGACGGTCGTTCCGCCTGTGGGCTTGCCATCCGCGTCGGTCCAGGCGAACGCGGTACCTCCCCACTCCTGGACATCGATCCCGAGATGGCGCTTGTACCAGGCCTGCAGCGCAGGTGCGTCCTTCGCCTTGAAGAAGATCCCGCCAATGCCAGTGACACGCTTCAATTGAACCTCCGATGTGTGGGGGGCAGCAGCAATTCCTTGTCAGACGGCACCACAGAACGAGAAGACAGCCTGGGAAGACACTGTACGGACCAGCACGGACAGGGTCATCGCCAGGTTTGCACCACCATGGATCAGCCAGGATCCCAGAATCGATCCAGATCGGATCCGGAGCCACCCCAGATACAACGAGCCACCAAAGATGAGGACCAGTAGAGGCCATTGCTCGGGCATGATGAACAACAGCAGAAGGTGGGGAGCCAGAAAGATCACCGACTGAATCAGGTTTGCCTTGAGAACGGACATGCGCCGACTCAAGCTTCCCGCGATCAGGCCCCGGAAGAGGAACTCCTCTGCGAAGCCGGTTTGAACCAGAGCGTACAGCAATGCGGCTGAGATCACATCCAGGCTCATCCCAGCACCCGCAAACGAATGTTGGGCGGCCCCCTCTCGCGTCATCACCTCCAGGTTTGGCGGGAACAGCCAGATCCACCCACAGATCGCGGCCACGGCACCGACGGCGTGCCAGACATACTTGATCTCACCCCGCTGAAGTCCGGCCCGACGCAGCACCTCAGCCAGGTTTAGATCATGGCGGCGCCGGTGATACACGTAGTATGGCAGCAGCGGGACGACAACGAGGCCGACGAGGTTGACCAACGTATCCGCGGCCCGCTGAGCGACCATGGCAGGGCACCTCCGCGAAGTCTTGAGCGACCCGGCGTCACGCCAAACGCACGTTCACTGGCTCGTAAGTCCGTCCCGCCAGGCCATCGCCTCGAGTTCGACCCGGATGGCTTCCTCGACGGGAATCACGGGGCGCGCCTGGAATTCAAACGCAGGCAGCATCGAGCAGAACTTGTGAACGGTCGCCGGATCGTCGCACTCCACCAGCATATGCCCACCCCACTCGCCCACACGTATGACGAACACCTCGATCTTGAAGTTGTCCGGCGCCTCCCACGGACGGAAGACCTCGAGGATCCGCTTCTGGGCATTCTCGTACTCCAGCGGAGACCCCTGGGAGCGTTCGAACCAGCTGATCATGTACTTCACTGACATCCTCCTCGACTCGGTTGCCGACTTCGTTTACCCTATATCGCCTGCACCGCCCTCAGCAGGAAGGCCTCTCACCCCCTGACGGTCGTGGTTTGGGTTGCCGCCGGCCGGGTCGGAACCCGCGGATACGAACTACGATACCTTGCCGAACGCGGCGATTTCGTCGACGTATGCCGAATCGAACTGCAGCGCCTCGACCAACTTTGCTAGCTCGATCGCGTACGCGGGATTTGCCCCGGCCAGGCCCAACTCGCCCGGCAGGTTGTAGCAGTACGCCTCGACAGCTTCGCTTGTGTCCAACAGCTCCACGTGCACGCGTTCTCGCATGTACTCGCGTACGCTCGGTTCCGAGTAGAGCGCGCGAGCTTCCTGGTCGGCGAGCTCCATCACGATTCCATAGGCGCGACTCGAAACGGATCGCAGCAACGTTGCTCGCTCGCCGATGTGGATGCGGTAACCGGGTAGCACTGCGGGCCCGACAATCTCCGGATGAAGACCCTTCTCCGTGAGAAGCGACCGATCCATGAACAGGCCGTAGAAGAAGATCTTGCTCATGAGCTCGGAGCTGTCCACCTGACTCTTCTTGGACGGAAACGATGGCTGATCAACGCATCCCACGATGCTGGGCTCCATCGACGCACAGGCACTCGCCGGAGATCCACGCGGCTCGGGGCGACACCAGGAACACCGCGACATCTGCGACCTCCTCCGGGGTGCCGAGCCGGCCCCACGGAATCGAAGCCCGGACGCTCTCGTATACCTCGGGCTGCTTCTCTCTGATCATGGACCAGACTCCTCCAGGGAAGTCTGTCGATCCCGGAGCGATCGCGTTCACGCGAATCCCTCGCGGGGCGTGCATCACAGCCAGCTTCTTGGCGTGCGCGATGAGCGCTGCCTTGGCAGCAGTGTACCCGAAGTCGGGTGCGGGATCGGCTTCCAATCCGGAGGTGGAAGACACGAACAGGATGGAGCCACCCCCGGATTCCTCCATCCAGGGCATGACCTGTTCTGCGGCCCGAACGCCCGCCATCAGGTCCACTTGCAGACTGGTTTCCCAGTCGGAGAGGCTCGGACCGAGGGCGAGCGCGGACGCGTTGTGCACGAGGACGTCCACACTGCCCAGGGCTCGCCGCGTTGCGTCGAGGAAGGCAGAAAGGTCCACCGCGTCACCCACGTCGCAGGGATGGGCATACACCTTCACGCCGAGCGCGGAGATTTCTGACTCCGTGGCGTGGAGAGCCTCTTCGCTTCTCGCACAGATGGAGACATTGGCACCTTCTTCGGCGAGCCCGAGGGCGATCGCGCGGCCGATCCCTCGGCTCCCCCCAAGCACGACGCAGTTCAAGTCCTTCAATCCGAGGTTCAACAGGCCCTCCAATCGTTATCGAACATGACGGCGAAGCTCTCCACTCGCTTCGCGGCGTGCAGCAACAGTTCGGTCCGTCTTACCCGTCCGGCCGTCGTGAGGTATTCCATTCGGCCAGGACCTCGAGCCAGAGCCTGGCGGTTGCAGCATCGTATCGGAACTTCCCGCCAGGAAGGAGCTGATCCAGGGCCTCCCGCCGATGTTCGCCCAGCCATCGCAACAACGGCTGGAACCGGTCCATCAGGCGTCGCTGCGTCTCGTCGTCGAACGCTGCCGGATACGTGGCGGCGATACGTCCGTCCCGAAGCACGATCCTCGTGCCGGCCCTGTGACGAACCTCGACCAGGCCGAGAGCCTGGAACCACTTGTTCCGTTCGATTACTGAATCAATGAGAATGGTGTCAGCGTCGGAGCGAATGCCACTCATCACCAACTCCGACCCGAGTACTGCGTCCCACTCAAAGAGGTCACGAAGCGCGGCGGTGCCGCGCAGTGGCTCCTGCCCGGGAATCACGAACTCGGCATCGGCAGTGTGCAGGGCCAGCAGCGCGTCGACATCTCTTGACCGATGAAGCTCCAGGTAACGCTCGACAAAGGCAGCTGGACTCTGCTGCTTCGCGCAGCTCGCCCAGGTCAGCACTGCCAGAGCTGTCAGAACCCTGCCCATTCCTCGCATTGGAGTTCCATTCCGGCTGACGGATCGTCGGGTGACGCCCTGCCATAGTAAGCGAATCCTCGTCCGGCACGAAGCCGCGTCCTCGACGCCGGCCCAATCCACGTCGTCTCAATCCAGCGGTCATGGCTTCTCGGCTCGGAGGTTCGTCAGATCGCGCGCTCCGACTTCCAGGAGCCATGTGACCACGAACGCCATCGCGGCGCCTCCGGCACCGGCGAGGAAGCCGGTCGCCAGTGTCATGCCGCCCCATACTACCGAAGCCAGCCCGGCCGCGAGAGCACAGCTCACGATCCACCCCATCCTGCTGAAGCGTGCCCATCGGCGACCCCGGAACGTGGTCACCGCGCACAGGAGAGCGAACGCGCCATACGCCAGCTGCATGACTGACTGAACTGTCTGTCCCGCGGTCTCGGACACCGGAAGGTCTTGCACGCCGCCCTTCAGGCCGAGCGCCGCGAATGCGAGGAGAACGAGAACGACGATCACCAGCAGGATTCGTCGTAGCATCGGTACTCCGCCTGTAGTGATGAGGCGTTCCGAAAGAGAGAGCGGTCAGCTCGTATCGTTTTCGTCGCCCTTACTGTACTTCGGGTGATATCTGAGGGTTCGCAACGCCGTCTTGTGTTCGGCCACGTGCTCGGCACGGGCGTGCGGGTCTACGCGTCGTCGTTCGTAGGCCGCCTCGGCCTGTAGCTTCCGAAAGCTCGCCAGGCGGTCCTCGCCGAGCCGTCCCTGTTCCACTGCGGCCAGTACAGCACATCCCGGCTCGGCGCGATGCGAGCAATCCCGGAACCGGCATGCCGCGGAGAGCTCATCGATCTCCGGAAAGGCGTGACCGAGTCCTTCGTCCAGATCCAGCACCCTGAGCTCGCGCATTCCGGGGGTATCGAGCAGCAACGCGCCGTTGTGGATCCTGAAGAGCTCCCTCCCGGTCGTCGTGTGCCGACCTTTCCGGTCTCCTTGCCTCACCTCAGCGGTCTCCGCGAGGTCCGATTCTGAGACCCGATTGATGAGAGTCGACTTGCCGGCGCCGGAGGGCCCGAGCAGTGCCACGGTCCTTCCGGGGATGAGGCTCTCCCGAAGAGCGTCGAGCGCCATGAGATCGTGAATGCTGACCACGCGGACGGGCGTGCCGAAGGCGATCGCGCCCACGGAGTCGATCGCTCCGGGCAGGTCCTCGGCCAGATCGGCCTTGGTCAGCACGAACTCCGGCGAGGCTCCGCTCTCCCAGGCCACGGCCAGATAGCGCTCCAGGCTTCTGAGGTTCGGAGGCGTATCGAGCGCCTGGACGATCCACAGCACGTCCACGTTGGCGGCCAGCACCTGCCGGGACTGCGACTCGCCGGCGGAACCGCGGACGACGGCGGATCGACGCGGGAGAACGCCGAAGATGGAGAGCGGATCCGCGTCCTGCGGCCCCGGCACGCACGCGACCCAGTCCCCGGTCACGGGCCTCACGTCGGCCAGCTCCGAGCCGACGAGCCGCGCCGCCTGAGGCCCGGCTTCGGTGTGAACCATCCAGCGGTTGCGGTGCTGGGACGTGACTCGGGCCGGTCGCGCCTCCGATAGCTCCAGGCTTGCGAAGGTCGCCGCCCAATCGTCGTCCCAGCCAAGCGCGGCGAGGGGGTCGCTCACGACTGGACTCCGGGGACGAGGCCTGGGTACGCGACGCTGATGAGCACGGCGACGGTGCGACGCGAGATCATGGCTTCTCCTGGGAAAGGATGGCACCATCCTCAATCTACTTCTCAATCGGCGTGGCCATGAGTGCGGGAGTTCGTGGCTGCCGCGGAATGCCACCGCTACGATTCCACCAGGCCCAACCGAATGAGGCTCTCCGCGGTAGCGACGATCGCGTCTTCCGGCGGCCGCGGCACCCAGCCAAGCAGGTCACGCGCCTTCTCGTTCGTCGCCTCCTTGTGTTGGCCGAGTTCCGGCGTGATCGATCGGATCTCGCGATCGAAGATCGCGACCAGCCGCACGAGCCAGTTCGGAAGCTCTCGGGTCGGCGCCCGGCTCGCGGCCTCGCCCAACTGCTCCCTCAGTGTCTCCGCCATTTCGAGGATCGACATCGAAGCCCCGGAGACGGCGAGGAAACGCTCTCCCCGGGCCGCCGGATGCGTCATGGCGCGGAGGTGGAGATCCACGACGTCCCGTACGTCGACGACGCCGAACGAAAGCCTTGGACAACCGGGCATCGCACCGTCCAACAACCGCTGGATCAAGAGGATCGAGGTCGAGTAGTCCGGCCCGAGAACGGGACCGAACACGGCCACGGGATTCACGACCGACAGTTCCGGGTCTCCACCTTCCGCGTCGATGAAGTCCCACGCCGCACGCTCGGCCATGGTCTTCGACTTCACGTACGGGGTTACCGCCCGACCCTCCTGGTTCGTCCAGCTCGACTCGTCGAAGGGCCTGTCTCGTGGAGCGTGGCCATAACCGACTGCCGCGAAGGACGAGGTCATCACGACGCGCCGGACTCCCGCGTCTCGCGCCGCTCGCAGGACCCGCAGCGCGCCGCCGCGTGCCGGCACGATCAACTCGTCCTCGTGCCTGGGCAGCGAGGCCGGGAAGGGCGAAGCGACGTGCAACACGTATTCACACCCCTCGACGGCCTCCTTCCAGCCGGCGTCCTCTCCGAGATCTGCGGCGACGAAGTAGAGGGGGTGATCGTCCGGCTCGATCCCGCCGGTCCTCAGAAGGCTCCGGACCTCCCCTTCACGCGATAAACTGCGCACGGTCGTGCGTGCTTCGTAGCCCCCCGCAAGCAGCTGCAGGAGCGCATGGCTTCCGATGAAGCCCGATCCGCCGGTGACGAGAACTCTGCTCATGGATACCTCGGTTGGATGCCAGGGGCGTGCACACGCCACTCTGCGGCGGAAAGGCGCCTCGGGCCGCTCCTCCCTGACCGTGGCCCAGACTCACCCGGGGGAAGTCTATCGACCCCGGAGCGATCGCGTTCACGCGAATCCCTCGCGGGGCGTACATCACTCCGAGTTTCTTCGCGTGCGCTATGAGGGCCGCCTTGGCCGCGCCACGAGGTTCGACTGCTGCAATCGTCCCGGTTCCTTCAATCGCGCCTCAGTAGGCCGGCGCGACCCATGATTGCTCGCGTCCCAGGTCGAGCGCGACAACAACCTGACGCAGGAAAGCTTCCGAAAGCGCCCCGTCGTAGATGATGTCCGCGGTACGAGCTGGAGCCGTGACCGCCAGGCTATCCGAGAATACGATT
>CANPVW010000122.1 GCA_947581745.1 Candidatus Benthicola azotiphorus | reverse complement strand
TGGTTCTCATACCGTCCCGGGCCGAAAGCGCCCGGGCCCGCCTCAACGCGATCGCACTCGGCCTGCTGCTCTCCGACAAGGACTGACTCCGGCCCGGACCGCGTGCCGCTCCCTGCCGGCCGCCGGCCCTTGCCTGAGAATTGACTGTCTACTAAAATTTTGAATAGATGTTCGACGTTTCATCCTGACGGAGCGCGTCGATGCCCGTGCCATCTGACACGAACAGCCCATCGCCGTACGTGCGTGAGAAGCGTCGGAAGCGGCGCGATGAGATCCTGCACGCCGCCCTGCAGGCGTTCCGTCGCAACGGCTACCACGCCACTACCCTGGAGGACATCGCCCGCCATCTCGGGGTGAGAAGCACGGCCCTGTACCACTACTTCCCGGACAAGGAATCCATCCTCTACGAGTGCCACCAGCGGTCGCTGGCCGAGCTCGACCGGCTGATGGAGGAGGCGCGCGGACTCGACTGTTCCGCCGAGCGCCTGTCCTTCCTCATCCGGGAACACGTCCGGGTCATGACGGACACGCTCGACGGCTCCCCCCTGGCGTTCGAAGTGACCGCACTGTCCGAGGAGCACCAGCAGGAAGTGATCTCGGCGCGGGACCGTTACGAGCGGGAACTGCGCCGCACGATCGAGGACGGGACGAGCGACGGAGAGTTCCGGCCCGTCAACTCGAAGGTCGCCGTGTTCGCGATCCTCGGAGCGATCAACTGGATCGCACGCTGGTACCGTCCGGAGGGATCCCTGCACGCCGCGGAGATCGGAGCCGGCTTCGCCGATCACCTGGTGGGAGGACTGGTCGCCCGGTGAGCGAATCGAGAGGAGAGGCATGAAGGCGATTCGGATGGTCGAGGTGGGAGCCCCGCTGGAGATCCACGACGTTCCCGTAGTCGAGCCCACTCCGGACGAGGTCACTATCCGGGTGGCCGGCTGCGGTGTGTGCCACACCGACATCGGGTTCTGGGTGGACGGGGTGCCTACCAGGAAGGAACTGCCGCTCACCCTCGGCCACGAGGTGAGCGGCACGGTGACGGAAGCTGGCTCGCGCTACGCCCACCTGGAAGGCCGCCCGGTGATCGTCCCCGCGATGATCCCCTGCGGGGAATGCGACCTCTGCGTCCGAGGCCGCGGCAACGCCTGTCGGAACCAGATCATGCCGGGAAACGATCTCGACGGCGGATTCGCGCAGTACCTGACGGTCCCCGGCAGGGGCCTGTGTGCAGCCGAGGACACCGGGGACTGTGGTCTCGCCGAGGTCGCGGTCCTGGCCGACGCCGTGACGACACCTTACCAGGCGATCGTGCGAAGCGGCCTGGCGGCCGGCGACCTGGCGGTCGTCGTGGGGGTCGGTGGGGTCGGTGGATTCTGCGCCCAGATCGCCGCCGCGCTCGGCGCGCACGTCATCGCGGTCGATGTGGACGATGGACGGCTCCGCGCGATCGCCGATCACGGTCCGCGGCTGACTCTCAATTCCGGCGAGCTGGAGTTTCGCTCCCTTCGCAAGGAGGTCGCGGCTCGGGAGGCCGAGTGGGGCTGTCCGCCTCACGGACGAAAGGTGTTCGAGTGCTCGGGCCACCCGGGCGGACAGGAAACGGCGTTCGGCCTGATCAACCACGCCTCTACCCTGATGGTCGTGGGCTTCACGCTGGCGAAGACGGAGTTGCGCCTGAGCAACCTGATGGCCTTCGATGCCACGGCCCAGGGAACGTGGGGTTGCCTGCCCGAGCTCTATCCCGCCGCGCTCAGCCTGGTGACGGAAGGCCGGATCGCGCTCAAGCCCTTCGTGCGGAGCTTCCCCATGAGCCAGGGACCGGAGGTACTGGCACAGGTGGCCGACCATGGCATCCGGGAGCGAGCGATCCTCGTTCCCGACTGGGAAACCTGAGGAGACCAGATCGATGCTCAAGAGCCATACGCTCGTACCCGCCGTCGACTTCCAGCACATCCGATACGAGCTTCGCCCCGCCGTCGATCCGGCGGGCCGCCCGGTGGATGGACTGAACAACGCCTGGATCATCCTCGACAACCCGGATCAGCACAACAGCTACACGACCGATGCCGCGAAGGAGGTGATCCTGGCCTTCCGGCAGGCGAGCATGGATCGGGGCGTGGTGTGCTGCGTGTTCACCGCGGTGGGGGATCGTGCCTTCTGCACCGGGGGCAATACGAAGGAGTACGCCGAGTATTACGCTGGAAATCCGCAGGAATACAAGCAGTACATGCGCCTGTTCAACGACATGATCGATTCGATACTCAGGTGCGACAAGCCGGTGATCAACCGGGTCAACGGAATGCGGATCGCCGGTGGGCAGGAGATCGGGATGGCTTGCGACTTCAGCGTCGCCGTCGACACCGCGGTGTTCGGGCAGGCCGGGCCCCGTCACGGATCGGCACCGGACGGCGGATCGACCGACTTCCTGCCTCTCTACGTCGGGTTCGCGCGAGCGATCGAAAGCGGCGTGTTGTGCGAGATGTGGAGCGCCCACAAGGCCCTGTTCTATGGCCTGATCAATCAGGTCGTTCCCGTGCTGAAGCTGGACGGCGACTGGATCCCGAACCCGATGGTCGTCACCGGCCGCATGCTGGACCCGTTCGGCAACCTGGTGTTCGGGGACTTCCTCACGGGGGCCGAAAGGGAAGAAGCGAAAGGCGTTCTGCGGAACGCCGTGACCGACCTTTCGAAACTGGACGAAGCGGTCGAGGCCCTTTGCACCCGCCTCCTGATGCTGATGCCGGACTGCACCTCCAAGACCGTGAACAGTCTCCGCAAGCACAAGCAGTGGCACTGGGACAACACCAGCGTCACGAACCGTGAGTGGCTGGCGCTGAACATGATGACCGAGGGACGCGCTGGGTTCCGCGCGTTCAACGAGGGCCCGAAAGGAAACCGCGAGGTCGACTTCATCCTCCTGCGGCAGCTCCTGGCGAAGGGACACCCGTGGGACGACGATCTCCTCCGGGCCGTTTCGCCCCAGTACCGCGGCTCCGAGTGACCGGGAGGGCGTGAGGTGGAACTGGGACTCGAGGGCAAGGCGGCGATCGTCACCGGGGGTCGGTCCGGGATCGGAGCGGCCATCGCGCGGCGGCTCGCCGAAGAAGGCTGCGACGTGGCGATCGTCGACCGCCTCGTGGACCGGCAGGCGCACGAGGTCGTGGCACAGGTCGAGGCGGCGGGCCGGGCCGGACTGGCGATCGAGGCCGACGTCCGCGACTTCGCCGCCGCCGGCGACGCGGTCGGCTCGGCTCTCTCCGCGTTCGGACGGCTCGACATCCTGGTGTGCAACGCCGGGATCAATCGGGATGGTGTGATCTGGAAGATGTCGGAGGAGAATTGGGATGAAGTGATAGATGTCAACCTCAAGGGATGTTTCAACTACTGCAGGTCGGTAGCGAGAGTCTTTAGGGAGCGCAAGAGGGGGACGATCGTCCTCGTATCCTCCGTGAACGGCCTGCGGGGGAAGTTCGGGCAGACCAACTACAGTGCGTCGAAGGGTGGAGAGATCGCCCTGACCAAGGCCCTCGCCCGCGAACTCGGCAGATACGACGTGAACGTCAATGCCGTGGCGCCCGGCATGGTGCGGACGGAGATGACGGAAGGCCTTCCGCGGGAGGTCATGGAGGGGGCGATCGAGGAGTCCGCTCTCGGGCGCATCGCGGAACCGGACGACTGCGCGGACCTCGTGGCGTTTCTGTGTTCGGACCGGGCCCGCCACATCACGGGCGAGATCATCAAGGTCGATGGCGGCCAGTACATCTGACGGCAATCGCCGGGAGAGGACATGAGCGTTCACGCTTCGATGGATGACGGGCTCGGCAAGGTCGTCCTCGACCACCCGCCGCTGAACATCCTCACGCGTGAGGTGATGGCCGGACTGCGGCGGGAGCTCGCTCGCCTGGCTCAGGAACCGACTCTCCGGGTTCTCATCCTCCGGGCGGAGGGCAAGCACTTCTCGGCTGGCGCCGACGTGGGCGAGCACCTTCCGCCGGAATACCGGGAGCTGATCCCGGAGTTCACTGAGACGGTGGATGACCTGGCGAGCTTCCCCCTTCCGGTGATCGCCGCGGTCCAGGGACGTTGTCTGGGCGGTGGTTTCGAGCTGGCGATGGCGGCCGACATTATCGTGGCGACCGAGGGGGCCAGCTTCGGACAGCCGGAGATACTGCTCGGCGTCCTCCCTCCGGCCGCGTGCGCCATGCTGCCCCTCCGCCTGCCGCACGGCCTGGCGGCGGAGATCGTGCTCGGAGGCGACGCGTTCGCCGCCGAAGAGGCGGAGCGAATCGGTCTGGTGCGGCGAGTCGTGCCCGAGGCGGAGCTGGGCGAGGCGACCACCGAGATCGCGCGGAAGATGACCCGGCACAGCGCCGCCGCGCTCCGTATCGGGAAGCGGATGCTGGCCGGCGAGCCCGGGCCTCTGAGGCGTGCGCTCGACCGCGCGGGGGCGCTGTACGTGGACGAGCTGATGGAGACGGAGGATGCGCGGGAAGGGCTGCAGGCTTTCATCGAGAAACGGCGACCGGAGTGGAGGCACCGATGAACCCGCCCACCGGTGGAATCGACCTGTTCCCCGAGTGGCGCGGTAAGCCGCTCGACGGCGTGCTGTACGAGTGCCGTGAGCTCCTCGAAGACGAGGAATACCCGACGGTCAGCCGCTGGCGGCAGACCGGCGGCCGGGTCCTCGGACACTTCCAGGTCTACTTTCCGGAGGAGATCGCGCACGCAGCCGGACTGCTGCCCTACAAAGTGAGGGGAGCTCCGGTGGATGCCGTCCACGCGGACTCACGGTTCGGGTCGTATCTGTGCTCGATCCTCAAGACGTCGCTCGAGATCGCGCTCAGCGGCAGGGTAGAGCTGGACATGTTCGTCACGCACCCGATCTGTGATGCCGCCCGCAACCTCGCCGCGATCTTCGGGCGCAACTTCGATTACCCCTGCCAGATCCTGTACCTGCCGCAGAACGCGAATTCGCCGCACGCGGCCGCCTACCTGCGTGACGAATACGACCGCCTGCGGCGGAAGATCGAGGAGGTGGCCGGAGTCCGCGTATCCGATGATGACCTCCGCGACTCCCTGGCGGTCTACAACGAGAACCGGAGACTGCTCCGGGACCTCTACGCGATCAAGCGGGAGACGCCGTGGACGATATCGGCCGACGAGGCCTACGTGCTTGTGGCGGTGGGCGGGATGATCCGGCGCGAGGAGCACAACGCGCTTCTCCGGGCCGTGCTTCCGGAAATCGTCGACCGGCCGGCCCGGCGGCAGGACAAGATCCGGGTCGTGTACGAGGGCGGCTTCTGCGAGCAGCCCCCGCTGGACCTGATCCGCTCCATCGGCCGGTCGTGCTACGTCGTCGACGACGACCTGCTAATCGGGCTTCGGTGGATTCTGGAGGACGTTCCGACGGCCGGAGATCCGTTGCTCAACCTGGCGACGGCCTACCTGGAAAGCTCGTCCTACAGTCCGGTCCAGCACGATCTCCGCAAGCCGAAGGAGAAGATGCTCCTCGAGCGCATTCGGGACTCGGATGCAAAGGCAGCGATCATCACGGCGGCCAAGATGTGCGAGCCGGGGCTGGAAGAGCAGGTCGCCTACATCCAGACCATGGAGCGCGAGGACATTCCGTATTTCGTGAGCGAGTTCGAGGAGAACATGACGGGCTTCGACGGTCTCGAGATCCAGCTCGAGACCTTCCTCGAGAACATCCTGTTCGACTGAAACGGTGGCTGAGATGAGTTCATCAGGATTTGCGGAGACGATCGTCGGGCGGGGAAACCGGGAGGGCGCCGACCTGTTCCGTGAGTGGTTCGAGGAGCTCGGCAGGGCGGCTGCCGAAGAGCGGGGGGCCGCTTACGTGTTCGTCATGGGAAGCCTGGCGGAACTCCTCCGTACGTTCGACTTCCCGATCGTGTTTCCGGAGATCAACTCGCTCCAGACGGCCGTGCGTCGCGTCGCGCACGAGTACCTCGACGAGGCCGAGGACTACGGCTACTCCCCTGACATTTGCGGTTACGTCAAGGCCGACGTCGCGGTCCAGCTTCGCCGGGGCGACCACCCGATGGGCCGGGTCCCGCGCCCCGCGATCGCCGTGAACACCAACGCGTGCAACACCTACATCAAGTGGGCTGAGATCTGGGAGCGGATGTACGGAACGCCCACCTTTACGCTGGATGTCCCGGGGACCCGTGAAGCTGGAGGTCAGACCTGGCCGGGCGATCCCTCGTTCGAGAACGATCGGAAGTACGTCGCCGCGCAGCTGTTGGAGCTGATCGAGTTGTGCGAGAAGGTGAGCGGCGTCGAGTTCGATATCGATCGATTGCGCGAGAACATGCGCTACGCCAACCGCATGAGCCTCGGCTGGCAGAGAGTGCTGGAGCTGAATCGAAGCCGGCCCGCGGCGTTCAACGCTCTGACCGACGGGACGATCTACCTGGGCGTCGCCAACGCGCTGCGGGGCACGGAGCAGGGCGCGAGGTACTTCGACGAGCTGGCCGAGGAGATGGAGTACAAGGCCTCGGCCGGCCTGGGAACGCTCTCCGAGGAACTGTACCGGCTGATCTTCGTGGGCGTCCCCTGCTATCCGCTGTTCCGGCGGTTCAACGAGATGTTCACCGAGCCGGGCGGCACGTTCGTCAATTCGACCTACCTGTGGTTCGCCTCGGGAGGATCCAACCTCGGATTCCAGTACGACCTGGAGCATCCTCTCGACAGCCTGGCGGAAGGCCTGCTGGTGAGCGTGCGTGACGCGATGGACAGCATGTTCTTCCAGACCCGGATCCTCTCCGACATGGTATCGGACTACGAAGCTGATGGTGTCGTGTATCACCCGATCAAGAGTTGCCGCACCGTGTCGACGGGTCTGGCCGACAGTCGCCGCGACCTGATGGAGTCTCGAGACGTGGCCACGCTGTTCATCGAGTCGGACATGATGGACCGGCGGGTTGTCTCGGAGGCTCAGCTCAAGAACCGTGTTGACGCCTTCTTCGAAGGCCTCGCTTCCCGCCGCCAGCGGGCGGCGATCGGATAGCTCTCACCCGCTCGACAGGGAGAAGGTCATGGCTTATGCAGCCGGCGTGGACGTCGGATCCACGCAGACCAAGGCAGTCGTCATCAACGAGGATCGGAACATCGTCGCCCGAGCCCTGACGGACACGGGCGCCAATGTGATGCGCGCCGCCGTGTCCGCGTTCGAAGAGGCCCTCCGAGCCGGCGGCATCCGTGAAGAGGAGGTCGAGTACGTGGTCGGAACGGGCTACGGCCGTTACAAGGTCACCTTCGGCAATACGCAGGTTACGGAGATCAGCTGCCACGGCCGTGGCGCCGTGCAGATGTTCCCGGCGACGCGTACCGTCGTCGACATGGGCGGACAGGACACCAAGGCGATCAGTGTGTCTCCCGATGGAGAGATCCTCGACTTCTGCATGAACGACAAGTGCGCTGCCGGCACCGGACGCTTCCTGGGAGCCGCCTCCAGCGCCCTGGACATCCCGCTCGAGGAGCTCGGGCCGACGGCCCTGCGGGGACAACGGCCGGTCAAGATCAGCACCACGTGCACCGTGTTCGCAGAGACCGAGATACTGTCGTGGCTCGGCAAGGGAAAGAAGATCGAGGACATCCTCCTCGGAGTGCACAAGTCCATCGCGCGACGTTCCGCGGGCCTTCTCCGGCGGGTAGGGATTCACGACGAGGTGACCTTCACCGGCGGAGTCGCCCGGAACGTGGCCATGATCGAGACGCTGAACGAGCAGCTCGGACTGAGAGTCAACGTGAGCGAGGAGTCCCACTTCATGGGCGCTCTGGGAGCCGCGCTGTTCGGACTCGATCATATCCTCGCGAGCCGCGTCCCGGCGGGGGAGAGGTGGGAACAATGAGCTATACGGTCGGCATCGACGTGGGCTCCACGTATACCAAGGCCGTGGTCCTGTCGGAGGATCGCCGCATCGTCGGCCGAGCCATGGAGCCGACCGGCTTCAAGCTCGCAGAGGTGGCGGAGCGAGCGCAGCACACGGCCGTCGCCGCGGCGGGTCTGTCCACGGACGACGTCGATTACGTGGTCGCCACCGGTTTCGGCCGCCACCAGGCGGGACTGGGCGACGTGCAGGTGACCGACCTCACGGCAGCCGCACGCGGCGCATCGTTCCTGTTTCCGGGCACGCGGACGGTGCTGGACATCGGCGGTCAGACCATGAAGGCCAGTCGTCTCGACGATCGAGCCAGGGTGAGATCGTTCCGCCTGAACGACAAGTGCGCTGCCGGCACCGGAGCGTTCCTCGAAAAGACGGCGCGGTACATGGGCTACGGCACCGAGGAAATCGGTCCGCTGGTGGCAACGTCCAAGGAAGCCGTGGCGATCTCCGGCGTGTGCGCCGTATTCGCCGAATCAGAGGTGATCAACCACCTGTCGCAGGGAACTGCTCCTGCAGACATCATGCACGGCGCCGTCATCTCGCTCGTCGGCCGTTCCGTGCAACTCATGAAACGGGTGAAGATGGAGCCGGAATTCACGGTCGTCGGAGGCATCATGCGCTTCGAGAAGATGATCGGCGTGATCCGCGAGCAGTTGCAGGCCGCGGTAAACGTGCCGGAGGGCGATCTCGTGCAGTTCACGACGGCCCTCGGAGCTGCACTCCTCGGACGCAGACGGCTCGAGAAGATCACAGCGGCGGATGATGGCGGCCTGACGCCCGAGGCCTCGGTTGCCTGAGAAGCGGGCGGACGCGCCGGACCCGCGGCGGCTGGGACGGCTGGTCGAGGAGGAAGCCCGGCGCGCGTTCACGGAGGCGCAGTTGGAGGGCGACCCGGAACGACTCGCCGCGGGCTGGGAGAGACGCTTCGTCGCGGACGGGAACCGGGCCGAGGAAGCGATGGAGCTCTACGCCAGCCTGGGATACGAGGTCTGTGCGGATCCGATTCAGCCCGAGGACCTGGCGGACGAGTGCGAGGACTGCCTGCTGGTGGCCCGGATGCGATTCGTGATGATCTACACGAGGCGGCGGTAGTGGTGAGTACCGGGAGGGCGCTTCCGGGGCACTGACCGGCTCTTTTCTCTTATAAGTGCTCCCGCGTGCGGCCCGAGTAGCGCCGCTCCCGGCCTCGGCCCATCGGAGGTGCAAGGCGGGAGCCAGGGGCGAGTCCGAGCGGCCGAGGGGGCGGCAACAGGGCGGGAGGGAAACCCGGTCAAGTCAACCCACTGCAGTACAACTGCTTCACTATCATGAAGTTATGGAGCCGGACAGGAAGCGCCCCCCGGTCGACAGGTCTCGTCGATCCGACCGGGGGAGCCGCTGGCATTGCATATGCCGGACGATCCGTCCCGTAGGGCTTTCTGGTCAGCCTGCGGGCATTTCGCCACGCCCGTCAGTCTTCGGTGATACGGACCCCACCGTTGGTGGTCGTGATCCTCACCGGGGGACCGCCGTGACCTAGATCGACGGACAGCTTCCGGTCGATCTTCCCCTGCACCGTGACCGGGAAGTCGATGGTCAGGCCACCGTTGGTGGTCCCGGCCTCCAGATGAGCGGAATAGTCGCTCGGCAGCGACATCCGGACCCCGCCGTTCGTCGTCTGCACTGACATGCCCTTTCCATCCCAGGTAGGACCCGACAGTGCGACGTGGACGCCGCCGTTCGTCGTGCGCCCCTCGACATCGCCGGCCACGTCCTGAAGGTCGATCCCGCCGTTCGTGGTCCGGAAGCGCAGCTCGCCTCTGATTCCCCCAATCGCGATGCCGCCGTTCGTGCTCGACAGGTCCAGGTCCGTGTCCCGCGGTACCAGGATCCTGTAGCTCACGGCCCAGCCGTGGTGCCGGTCCGCCTTCGGCCCTTTGGCCGAGACGGATGACCCGGCCTTCACGTCGATCCTCTCGACCATGTCCCGGGCGTCCGCTTCCGTCTCCGCCCAGGCGTGCACCTTGGCCCGCACCTGCATCTGTCCGCGGTCCCACGCCTCGACCGAGATCCCTCCGTTCGGGCTTGCGTCGACCGACAGCTCACCGGGTGCGCTCAACGTCCACTCGCGCACCTCACAGACCGACACACCCTCCTGCCGGTCGTGCCCCTCACACCACTCGTCGTCCGCCACGGTGCGGTCCTGGGCCAGGACCGGGCTGACGCTCACGGTGAGCGCCGCGGCCAGAATGCCGACGGCCCGCCACGAGCTGGAGCGGAGCGTCCGTGCCTCGTCGTTCATGCCTGCCTCTCCATGCTTGTTCTCTGAGTTTGGGACGGAGTGCGTCTCCATCTCATGGACGCCTCGAGCCTGCGCTTGGTTGGGATTCCGCACCGGCTCTCCTTGTGGTCCGTCAGGTGCCCTGACTATCTACACGGCCATGCGCTCGAAGATCTCTTCCCGGCTCGATCGGGAAATCCTGCAACTGGCCGTCCCGGCGCTCGGCGCCCTCGCCGCCGACCCGCTCGTGTCAATGGTGGATACGATCTTCGTGGGCCGCCTCGGCGTCCTGCCGCTGGCCGCCCTCGGCGTGAACACGTCGATCTTCGCGTTCTCGTTCGTCGTCTTCAACTTCCTGGCCTACGGGACCACGCCGATGGTAGCACGTGCCGTCGGGAGAGGCGACCGGGTCGCAGCCGGCAACGTGGTGCTGCAGGCCCTGCTGCTGGCAGCGGTGGTGGGCGGCATGGCGGCCATCCTCCTGGAAGCCGCCGCGGTCCCGATCGTTACGGTGATGGGCGCGGGCGCCGAGCTGCGCGAGCCC
>CANPVW010000121.1 GCA_947581745.1 Candidatus Benthicola azotiphorus | reverse complement strand
CCATCCGCTCCCCGCCAGCTCCGCCAGCTCTCCCTCCGGGGCATCCTTCAGGGCGTCGTGCAGCACGCCGGCGGCACGCCAGCGGGTCCTGTCATCGGCGGACAGGCCGAGCTCCCGCGCCCACTCCTCGAGCAGGTCGCCCACTCGCACCCCATGCGCGCGGCGGGCGCTGCTGCATTGCGCCCAGGCAGGAAGCTCGGCGGCGGTTCCCGCACGCTCCACGATGGGGTGCATCCCTGTTCGACTCCTCGTCTCGGACCGACGCCTCCGCTGGCCGGGCGTGCCCCGGCGGGGTACAGATAGATATTCGTTTCACTCGAGACCTACAACGGGTCCGGCCGCGGCATGGTCCGCTCGCCGGGCCCCACCGAATCGCGAGGACTCGAAGCTTGGCCATCCGCTACGATCCGGCCCTCGTAACCGGGCTGGCGCGGGAAATCCGATCCCGGTGGGTCGGCCGCCGCACGGCCGAACTGATACTGGACGGCGAGCGCCGCGAGGCGTGGCTGCGGTTCGCGGACGCGCCGGAGGGGGACGCCGCGGCGATCGTCTGCCTGCTGCACCCGTCACGGGGATTCGTCCTGGAGGCCGCGCCGCCCCTTCCCGTGTCCCGGGAGACGGGATCTCGGATTCCTTTCCGGCGACTCTACCTCACCGACGTCGGGTCTCCCGCCGACGAGCGCCTTCTCGTGTTCGAGCTTTCGGGCGGGCTGCGCGATGTGCGACCGGACCTGCCACCCGTGTTCCGGCTGTTCGTGGAGCTTCACACCAACCAGTGGAACGCTGTGCTGGCTCGCGGATCGGACGACCGGATCGAGGCCGTGCTGTGGCCCCGGAGTGCCGGCGGACGCTCGCTCCGCACGGGCGCCCGGTACGTGCGGCCCGTGGGAGCGCGGCGGTGGGCCGAGGCGGCACCGGACGAAGACGCGTGGTCGAGCGCGCTCGATGGCGTCCCGGCAGCGCGGCGTTGCCAGGCTCTGCTCGAGGGCGTTTCCTGGACGAGTTCTCTCAACGTCGACTGGATACTGGGTGGCGCTGGTGGCCAAGACGCCCACCGGGACCTCGCCGGGGCCTTCGGGAGATACACGGAGCTGCGAACCGCTATCGCGGAGCCGCGCGGCGCGTGGTTGCTGCCGGCCGGCGGGGCGTATCAGCCGTACCCGCTGCCGATCGGTCCGGACGCGCGGCCCTTTCCCACCCTGGCCGACGCGATGGGCGAAGCTGCTGTGGAATCCGGCTCCTGGCCCCCGGAGGACGGTTCCGATGCGGTCGATGGCCGCGGCGCGACAGGGACGGAGGACTCGGGGGAGGCGGAGTCGATGCGGCGACTCCTCGAGCAGCGGATCCGCAGGCTGGACCGCCGGAAGGCGGCCCTCCAGCGGCAGCTCGAAGGGGATGAGGCCGAGCGCCTCCGCGAGCTGGGCCATCTCTTGCTCAGCCGGCAGCGGGAGGTGCCGAGGGGCGCCCGCACCGCATCGCTGGAAGGCTTCGGGGGCGAGGAGATAGAGGTCACGCTGGACCCCCGCCTCGACGCCGTGGGGAACGCCGAGCTCTACTACGATCGGGCGCGCCGGCGCGAGCGGGCCGCTCGGAGGATACCGGGTCGTCTGAGGGCCACGACCGAAACGATCGCCCGGCTGGAGGCGGGGCTGGAGCGGCTGCGCGCCGCCGGTCCGTCCGACGAGCTCTGGGACCTCGTGGGCGGGCGTCCGGGCGACGCCGGGGGCGACCCGGGCTCCAGCTTCTCCGGCGACCGGCCGCTGCCCTACCGTCGATTCCGTTCGACCGGGGGCCTCGAGATCAGGGTCGGTCGGTCCTCGAAGGCGAACGACGAGCTCACGTTCCGCCACTCGTCGCCCGAGGACATCTGGCTGCACGCCCGCCAGGCCGCCGGGGCGCACGTGATCCTGCGCTGGGACCGGCGCGACCAGAACCCCCCGCTCGCCGATCTGACCGAGGCGGCCGTGCTCGCCGCACTGCACAGCGAGGCCCGCCACAGCGGGGTCGTGGCAGTGGACTGGACGCGGCGGAAGTACGTCCGCAAGCCGCGCAAGTCCGCTCCGGGCAGCGTGCTCCCCGAGCGCGTGTCCACCTTGTTCGTCGAACCGGACCGCGAGGCCGTATCCCGGCTCGACCCGGACGCATGACGCGCGGGAGCCCGCCCTCCCGGAGGAAGGCGGGCTCCCGCAGAGCAGACGTGCTCCGTGCAGCGCGTCGTCCGACCGTCAGTCCGTGGTCGGGCGCTCCATCGGCTTTCGCGGCATCATCTCGTCGCGCATCGCGAGCTCGTACGCCGTGGCCGCCACCACGACCGCCGCCTGCTTGAGGTCGTCGATCACGAGCCGCTCGTAGGTGTCGGCGGCCGTGTGGTGTGTGAAGGTCCCGTAGTCGATCGGATCCTGGATGAAGTTGAATCCGGGGATTCCGGCCGCATCGAACGAGAGGTGGTCCGTACCGCCCGTGTTCCCGTGCTTGACGGCTACGACCCCCAGGTCGCGGAATGGCCACAGGATCTGTTCGAACACCGGAATCGCGGCCTCGTTGCTCTGGTCCCAGATTCCGCGCAGGCGGCCCGAGCCGTTGTCGACGTTGAGATAGGCGGAGATCTTCGGATGCATCTCCGGATGCATCTCCACCCAACCCCGCGAACCCAGCAGCCCCTGCTCCTCGCCCGCCCACAGTCCGATCCGGATCGTGCGCCTCGGCTGAAGGTCGAGCGCTTTCAGGATACGCATCGCCTCCATCATCACCACCGTGCCGGCCCCGTCGTCCGTGGCGCCGGTACCGTAGTGCCACGAATCGAGGTGAGCGCCGATCATCACGTACTGGTCCGCGAGGTCCGAGCCGGGGATGTCGCCCAGCGTGTTGTAGGAGTTCAGATCGTCCGAGTAGAAGCGGTTCTGGACGTCGATCTCCAGCTCGACGGGTATTCCGCGCATCACGTTCCGATAGATCTGGTTGTACTGCTCGCCGGCTACGTTGAGCTCGGGCGGCGGCTCCGGATTGGACGGATCGCGACCCGCCATGCTGCCACCGCCCCGGATCAGCGTGTACTCGCGCGAGGAGGGGACCAGAAAGCCGGCGATCCCCTCGTCGGCCAGAAACTCGTTCATCGCGTCACGGACTTCCCGCAGGCGCCGCCACTCGGCGATCCGGCGCGCGCGCTCCTCGGGATCCCGCTGCGGACGGCCCTCGGACTCCGCCGGCGGAGCGAGCAGGTCGTCGAGCGGCGTCCGGAGCGGGCTCGGATCCCAGTCGGGCTCCATGTCGACCGGCGGCCTCGAGAGGACCCACGCTCCGGCCAGCTTGCCCCTGTACTTCTCGAGATCGGGAACGGAATCGGCCTCGATGATCACGGCCGGGCCGGTGACGGGACCGGGGGTGCTCCCGGTCCAGCCGGACGGCTGGGCGACGAGCGGCTGGATGAACGGAGTGAGGATGCGGCCGCTGTACGACACGCGCTCCCAACCCCGGCCGAACTCGCCCCACGGCTCGATCTGGACGTTGACGAGTCCCCACTTCTCGAACATCTCCGCGGTCCACTCGTTGGCCGCGGTCATGCCGGGTGAATTGGTCAGACGGGGGCCGATCACGTCCGTCAGGTGCCCTGCCAGCTGTTCGATCTGGGAGTTCTCGAGCCCCTCGGCGCGGATGCGCGCCACGACTCCCAGGTCGACTGATTCCTGCGCCACCTGAGCGGGCGCGGCTGGCGCGAGGGCCAGGACTGCCGCGGCCGCGACGACGGCACGTACGATGCGTCGCTTCACGAATGCCTCCATTGTGCGGTAGGTGCTCTGAACGAGTTCTTTCGGCCGGCCGCCCGCCGGGTCCGGAGAGGCGGAACTCGGGTCGCCGTTCCCTCTTCGTTGCATGTCTGATGAATGCGCGAGGGACCCGAAACGTTTAGCCCCGGACCGCGCACGGCTCAGTGCACGAGCACGAGCCGGCCGGATCGGGTCTCGTCCCCGAGGCGAAGCACGAACAGGTAGGTCCCCGACGCCGCCTCCAGACCTCCGGCCAGTCTGCCATCCCACGAGATGCGGGGCAGCGCGCCGCTGGCGGTCAGAACTCGCGTCTGACGCACCAGCCGCCGGCCCGCCACGTCGTAAACCTCGAACACCAGAGTGCGACCTTCGTCCCGCGCGGACTGCGGAACGGAGTACGGGAAGTCCATCACCTGGGCGGCGCCGACGCGCAGCGGATTGGGGTAAGGCGGCTCGATCTCGAACCGGGCATCGGGACCGGGCGGCTCCACCGGCTCGTCCCGCAGCTTCCTCAGCCGCTCCGCCGCTTCCGCCTCCGTCTGAGCCGCCAGGAGCCAGAACCGGACGGTCTTCGACTCACCAGCGGCGAGATCGAGGGGACCGATGCTGAGGAGGGCCGCACGGTCGGTGGCGGTCGCGGCACCCGGGAGTCCGTCCGGACTCACTCCACGGACGAGGTCCAGCTTGTCCGCCTCAGCGAACGTGTCCCACAGCACGCCGCTATCCGCCTCGTACGCCCCGCCGGGTGCCGGCGTGCCCAGGGGGATGGAGGACCGGGCGACGACATCGCCCTCCGAGGCGAGCACGGCGAGAAAACCGTCACCGGCCCTCGACTCCGCTATGAGGGCCTGCATCTCGGCCGACCAGCGAACGGTCTCCCCCCCTGCCAGATCCCAGTCCGCGAGGAAAGCCGGAACCGCGTCCGCGACGCGGGCTCCCGACAGATTTCGAACGGTCGCCGTGACGGTGAGGGCCCCGACGCCCCCGACATCGCTCGCCTCGGCCGTGGTCCTCACCTCGAGCCCGATCGGCCGCAGCGCCTCCATGTCGTCGAACCGGAACGTAGCCCGCGTCGGCTCGACCTCCGTCTCCGACCGGGAGGGCGCCCAGTCCGTCTCTATCGCCGGAGCCGAAGACTTGAGGTCCGCTCTGCCGAGGGTGGTCGAATAGAAGCCGTCCGAAATCCGGCCCACGCCGGCGACGGCGAAGCCGGCCGCCGTCAGGAGATCCGCGCCCCTCCACTCGAACCCCCGGAAGGCCGCGACACGTCCGAAGCGGCCGAAGTCGTTGCCGCCCGCGGCCAAGTCCCCGTCCTCCAGAATCCAGGCTCCGAACAGGTTCGGCGGCCCTGCGTACAGAACTCGCGAAAGAACGATGCCCCCCGATGGCTCCGTGACCGCGACCCGCACGACGCGAAGCGGCGACTCCGGATCGATGGACACCGCGAAACGGGCCTCCGAGCCGGCGTCCAGCCAGGGGAGGTTTCGGGACACCGGCGGCCGTCCCCCGGGGATCATCCACAGTTCCCCGCCGGACCACGGGCCCGTGCCTCGGTTACGGATCTCGACGTAGACGCTGTCGGGGGTCCTTCGGGCGAGCGAGGCCTGCAGCATCCCCCCCGCGAAGGCGGCGTTGGCCCTCTGCACGGCGGCCGGCACGTCGATCAACCCGTATCCGTACTCGTTGTCGGCTCCCGCGGCCCCCAGGTCTTCGGCCGTGTCGAGCAGAATGCGCTTCGCCTCCTCCGGCCCCGCCGTCGGCCGAACCTGGAGCACCAGGGCCAGTGCCCCCGACACCTGGGCCACCGAGAAGGAGGTCCCGGTGACCGTGAATCCGGTGAGACGCGCCGCGGAGCTCCCCGCCGACCTGACTTCCGGGACTCGACCCGGAGCCACCAGCTCGGGCTTGACGCCCCCGGCGCACGGTGAAGGCCCGCGGCCGCTGTAGTCCGCCACCGCCAGATTCCCCGGCAGACCTGTCGTCGCGCCGACCGCCATGTTTCGCAGTCCGGGGTCGTCCCGGGCACCCGGCGGCGTCACCGAGCCGGGATCCGGCCCCGTGTTTCCCGACGAGAAGAGCACGGCGATTCCGGCCGCTTCCGCCGCATCGATCGCGTCGTACAGGATGTCGGAGCAAGGATCGAAGTCCGCCGCGCCCGGAAACAGGCCCCAGCTGTTGTTGATCACGTCGGGGGCATCGGGCGTCGCCGGACTTCCATCCGGATCGAGCGCCCACTGGTATGCCTGGAGCAGAACCGAGCGGCGGGTGTAGACGCTCCCGCCGAACGGCTCGAATACACGAGCCGCGATCCACTCGGCTGCGGGAGCCGGCCCGGTCACCACGTCGACGGACGACGCGGCCACCACTTCACTCCCATCCGGAAACCGGAGGGTGTCTCCGACCGACAGGGCCCCGACGGCCGAGATCGCCACCTGCGTGCCGTGACCGACATCATCCTGCGGGGACGTCGCGCGCGTGAACGGATCGAACCAGGAAGCGCGGACGTCGGACGTCCTCCCCCTCCACCGGTCCGACACCATGGCGTTCGTGCCGTCCACGCCGGAATCGAAGAAAGCGATCGTGATCCCCTCTCCCGTCACTCCCTGCCCCCACACCGCATCGGCGCCGATCGTCCTCATCGCGTCCGAGGTGAAGGCAGGGTCCGCGATCGCGCCGGCGGCCGGGAACAACTGGACCGGCAGTCTCTCGTCCAGGTAGATCCGGCGAACCGCCGGATCGGCCGCCAGCGCCCGCACGGCCTCGGGAGTCGCTTCAGCGGTGACGGCCGGCACCACCCACAGGCGCTGCCGGACCCGCAGCCGGGGGCCCAGCGCCGCTCCAGCCGAATCCACCCGCAGCAGGGCGGTGGCAGAGCGTACCTGGAGGCGCTGCACGAGGCCCGCGGGGGGGCCGGGCGCGGGGGCGGCCGCCTCGTACTCGATGATCACCGGGAGGGTATCGCCGGGAGCCGCCCGGACGAGGGCGGCGTTCAGCGACGGCGCCAGACGTCCGGTGACGGGGGCGGCTT
>CANPVW010000120.1 GCA_947581745.1 Candidatus Benthicola azotiphorus | reverse complement strand
GCCGAGCACGGTATAGAGCCCGGTGAGGAGCACCACCAGTACCGACCCGACCCAGAAGCTGTTGAAGGTCAGTCCGAGAATGCGGACCTGCAGCTCCGGGAGCAGGGTGCCGAACACGATGCCGCCCGCGAAGATCCCCACCGCCAGTTTGGTGAGCACGTAGGCCACCAGTGAGACACCGGACAGCACCGTCCGTGCGGCGGGCGAAAAGCGGCGCTCCAGGAACTCGGGCATCGTGAACACGCGGCTTCGCGCGTAGAAAGGCACGAGCACCCAGCCCAGCACGAGGAGGCACCACGCGTGGAGCTCGTAGTGCGCGTAGGCGACTCCGCTCTTCGCCCCGGCGCCGGCCAGACCCACCAGGTGTTCCGAGCCGATGTTCGAGGCGAAGATCGACGCTCCGACGATGAACCACCCGAGGTTGCGACTGGCGAGGAAGTAGTCGTCGGCCGTGTCCCGACGACGTCTGAGCACCCACCACGTGAGCAGGGCGATCGCGCCGAAGTAGCCTCCGACGATCAGCCAGTCGATCCGGGTCACTGGCCCGAATCCTCGGCAGGCTGGCCGTAGTACGACCCGGAGCCGTGCTTGCGCCAATAGTGCCGGTCGATGAGGAACTGATCGGGACGCGGAGCTTCCGGGCCGACGGTCAGGCGAACGTGCTCCACGCGGGCCAGGTATTCCAGGACCGCCGCGTTCTCGACCGCGGAACGGCCGTCCGGGCCCCACGCGAACGGACCGTGGTTGGCCACCAGCACAGCCGGGACCTCCTCGGCCGAGAGACCGAGAGCGCGAAAGGTCTCCACGATCACCAGCCCTGTGTTCCGCTCGTAGTCGTCGCCCGTTTCCCGCTCGGTGAGGGGCCGGGTGGCCGGCACGTCGCCGCGGAAGTAGTCGGCGTGCGTCGTGCCCATGCACGGGATGGAACGGCGTCCCTGCGCGAAAGCCGTAGCGTACGCTGAATGCGTGTGCGCGATTCCGCCGCACGGGAACGCCCGGTACAGCTCGACGTGGGTGGGCGTGTCGGAGGAGGGCCGGAGCTCGCCGTCCACCACTTCACCCGTGTCGATCGACACCGTCACCATGTCGTCGGGCGAAAGTCGGTCGTACGGCACGCCGCTCGGCTTGATGCACAGGACGCCGGCGGCGCGATCGGCGACCGACACGTTGCCGAACGTCCCCATGACGAGGCCCGCCTCGACGAGCGCCAGGTTGGCTCGATACGACTCCTCGCGAAGCCCGGCGTGCGCGGGCGTCACGCGGACGACTCCCCGGCGGACCGCCGGCGGATGTCCAGGAGTCGCTTCATGAGCGAGCCCAGGTCGCCTCCGCATCCGTCGACCCCTCCGAAGGTGTCGTGCAGCTCCCGGTAGAGCCCGTACAGCTCGTCGTATACGCCGCACGCGGCCGGATCGGGAATGAACGAGCGTGCGCCCGGCGCGGTCATGGCCCCCTGTGCCTCCTGGAAGGTGTCGTGCCCCCCGGCCGCGGCGCCGGCGGCGACGGCCGCGGAGATCGCGGCGCCCAGGGCCGGCGTCTGCCCCGAGCCCGCCGTGAGCATCGGCATGCCGATTACGTCGGCGTAGATCTGCATGAACACATCGTTCTTCTCCGCGATCCCCCCGCAACAGATCACGCGCTCGATGGCGACGCCATACTCCGCCATGCGCTCGATGATGGCGCGGGCGCCGAACGCCGTCGCCTCGATGAGCGCGCGATAGACCTCCGCGCGAGACGTGTGCAGCGTCTGTCCCACCAGGAGTCCCGTGAGGCGCGGGTCCACCAGGATGGTGCGGTTCCCGTTGTTCCAGTCGAGTGCCAGCAGTCCGGAGGCGCCGGGCTTCCGGGTGCCGGCCTCGCGTGACAGCTCCGCGTGGAGACTCTCGTCGCCTTCGCACACGACCTCGGCCCACCACGCCAGGATGTCGCCGACGGCCGACTGTCCGGCCTCCAGGCCGTAGTAGCCGGGAAGCACGGAGCCGGGGACGATGCCGCAGATTCCGGGAATGTCCGCCATCGCTTCGTCGGCCGGCGCGACCACGATGTCGCAGGTGGAGGTCCCGATGATCTTCACGAAGGTGCCCGTCTCGACGCCGGCGCCGATCGCTCCGTAGTGGGCGTCGAAGCCCCCCATGGCGACCGGAATCCCCTCGGGCAGGCCCAACCGCTCCGCCCACGCGGCGTCCAGCCGACCGGCGGGTCGGTCGGCCGGCTCGGCCCTCTCGTAGAGCCGTTCGCGAAGCTCCGCCAGAGCGGGATCCAGGGCGGCGAGGAACTCGCGGGACGGCAGCCCGCCCCACGACTCCGAGTACATCGCCTTGTGGCCCGCCGCGCACACACAGCGGGCCGCGTCGGCCGGCGACGTGACGCCCGACAGCACCGCGGGGATGTAGTCCGCGAGCTCGATCCAGCTCGCCGCGGCGTGAAACACGTCGGGAGCCACGCGCAGGCAGTGCCAGATCTTGGACCAGAACCACTCTGACGAGTAGGTCCCGCCGATCGGCGCCAGATACTCGGGGGCCAGCCGGCGCGCCGTCTCCGTGATCGCCGCCGCCTCCTCGGCTGCCGTGTGGTCCTTCCAGAGCCATGCCTGCGCCGCAAGATCGTCTCTCCAGCGGTCGTCGAGCGCCAGCGGCCGGTTTCGCGCGTCCACCGGGAGCGGCGTGGAGCCCGTCGTATCGGCCCCGATGCCGATCACCTGGCGGCGCGAGAATCCGGGCTCGCGCTCCGCCTCGCCGAGCGCTCCGCCGACCGAGGCGGCGAGGCCTTCCAGGTAGTCGCCCGGATGCTGCCTCGCGAGGTGCGGCCGGCCGGGGTCCAGCAGGATGCCATCCGCGCCGGACGGGTAGGAGAAGATCGAGGTTCCGATCGGGCGGCCGTCGGCGCAGCGCACGACCACCGCCCGCACGGAGCCCGTCCCGAAGTCGATGCCGATCGTACAGGCGTCAGAGGCGCTCATCCGACGAGTATCGGGCTCACCAGGTCCAGGACGTCGGGCCCCGTGCCCGCTTCGCGGGCGCTCTGGAGCGTGTCTCGCTGCTCGTACACGCGGATCGCCTTGAGCGACAGGTTGGCGAAGTTGACCATGCTGCGTTCCATGGCTCGCGTGGGATCGTCCCGGTACGTGAACTGATCCTGGCTGTAGTAGCCGCGGTAGTCCCGCACGAACGTGGTGTACAGGTACTCCACCGACTCGGGCAGGGACAGCGTCCCGAAGATGCAGTCCTGGTCGTTGCGGCCCTGGCGTGCGTCGTTGATGTCGAACTTGTGCACCGGCACGCCGGCGTAGGCAGCCAGGTCGCACGCGGTGGATGCCGTGGTCGCCTCCATCTTCTGGTGACCGAAGTCGATCGTGACTCCGCAGTTCGTCCCGCCGCACGACCGGTTCACCTCCTGCGCCACGAGGATCGCGGCGCCGGCCGTGGGAACGATCATGTACAGCTCGCGCGGCTCGTACGGCTTGGGCTCGATGCTGAGCCGGATTCCGGCCTCCGCACACTCGCGGTTCAGCGTGATCAGCCCCTCCGTGAACCAGCCGAGCGATTCCAGGTAGTCGATCTGGAAGTGATAGTCCGCGCCGTCCGAGCCGGGCCACACGCTGATGATCGAGATGCCGAGCGCCCGGGAGATCTCGATCGCCTTCCGCACCTCCTCGAGCGCCTCCCTGCGGAGCTGCGCGTCGGGATTGCACATGCCGCCCAGTCGGAATCGCGGGTTGGTCCACGTGTTGATATTGCAGGCGGTCACGGTCAGGCCGAGCTCGGAGAGCAACCCGTCGCGGGCACGCTCCAGCGCCGGCCAGTCGATCTCTCCGTTCAGGGACTTCTCGAACAGGTGCTGATGGATCTCGATCGCGCTGATCCCCGCCGCCTTCGTGCGGCGGCATTGCGCCTCGAACGTGCTGGCGAATCCCGGGTCATCGGAGTGGTAGCCGGGCGGCGCGAAACGGTCGCAGAAGTCGCCGGCCGACCAGTGTCCGACGCTCATGCGGATGTCCATCGTCTCGAGGAACTCGATCGAGGCATCCCGGTCCATGTAGCCGCTCTTCGAGCGGGCGAACTCCAGTTGGTCTTCGCTGAATCGTGTCATGGCTGGTTCCGGAGCTGAATGAGGCTCGGACCTGGTCCGAGTGGAATGATGAAGGCGCCGCGCTCCACAGGATAGCTCTCCACGGGCGAGATCGCTCCCACTCCCGCCACCGTGGCCGGCTGCTCGATTCGGAGCCGGGCGACCGGCGCGTGGGAGGTGGACGGAGCCAGCGTGAGGCTCACGTCCGTGCCCGAGATCTCGACGGTCTGGAAGGTGCCGGCGTCCAGCGTGAGCCACAGGCCGAGCGGCGCCAGGTAGACGCGCGAGCGCGCGGCATCCAGCGGCTCGAGTCGGACCGAGCCTTCCGCCACGGTCACGTTGCCGCCGAACGCGAGCCACCCGAGCACGGGGTCGTGCGTGAGGCACGTCGCCACGTTCAGGACGTGGCCCAGGAAGCCGGGCCCGTAGTCGCCCGAGTACGGATCGTTGGCGAGCGTCGACGGGAAGGCGTGGAACGCCGCGGGGGCGAAGCCGTCCTGCGTGATGTTGGCCAAAGCGCCCATCAGGCCCCCGTATCCGACGCGCAGCAGGTACAGGTCGTCGGGATGAGCACGGTACTCGGACAACACGGGAATCGCGTTGAGCGCCGATCCGTAGTGGTGGAGCTGGCGCTCCAGACGCCTGATCTTCCCGGCGTACATGAAGTCCCAGTACCGCCGGGCGCTCCCATTGTAGCCCCAGTGCGGCACCGTCGGCATGTACCCCAGGATCGCGGCCAGCGTGACGGCCGCCTTGTCGTCGAGGCCGAAGTAGCGGCACCAGGCGTAGACCTCTTCCTGCCCCGTCGAGTCCCAGGGCATCTCGGAGCCGTACGGGTAGGCGAGCTCGCTCCACGCCTCCGCCCGCCGCCGCATGGCATCCTCGAGCGCACGGGCGGCGTCCTCCCAGCCCTCGCGCTGCAGGTCCAGCAGGATCATTACGAAGACCGTGCCCTCCATCTGGCCGAACTGCGCGTGATCGGGGGCGTGCCGCACCATCGCCAGGACGGTCTCGTGGGCGCGCTCGAGATACCATTGCCATTCGTGATTGACGACGAGGCCTTCCTGGTTCCGCGCCAGGCGATACAGCACCCAGTGCGCCGCGGCGACGTGCGGGTAGTTGTAGGAACGGCCGACGCTCTCCGCCTGCTCGCGGCTCCAGCTCGGCCACCCGCCGTACCGGACATTTTCGCTGTACGTGCCGGCGGGCATCGAGTCCGGCTCGTAGTAGAACATGCTCTTTCGCACGGCGTACCGGAGATCTCCCTCCGCATACTGGATCCCGCCCCACAGGACGCCGTCCACGAAGCGCTGCAGCCGGACCAGCTCGACGGAGTCGGGCTGGACGAGCTGCCTGGCGATCGCCGCCAGCCAGGAGCCGGATCCGCCCTCGTCCCCGAGGCCGGCGATCCAGACCCGGTCGTCCTCCGTGACGGGCGCCCGGCGTTCCATGTCGTAGCTGATGACCGATGGGCTGCGGCCGAAGGGGTCGTCGGGGCGGTCGAACCACTGCTCCGTGGTGAGGAATCGTCCGAGATCGGCGACTGCTTCCGCCGCCGGCTTGATCACCTTGTAGTGGACCGTCTGGCGGATCCCGTCCGCATACTCCACGGTGAGCCGCGCCCGTCCCCAGCGCCTGCCGTGGACCTCGTAGATCCGCCGGCCGTCGGCGGTCGTTCCGGCCCCGGTGACGTCCAGGGCGTCCGCCGGCTCGACCGCGATCGAGGCCACGTCGGCGTCGTGCGCCAGGAAGAGA